>NZ_BAAGSP010000008.1:0-120139 GCF_054782375.1 Yaniella soli | reverse complement strand
AGCCTTAGGCTTCCGTAATCTCATGCATTACATCACCAGAGCACTGCTCGACACCGGCGGATTCAGACACCAACTACACTCATTTTTACGATGAGCCTCTTTTGGGAGCTCCCGAACCGGTGTCATCGTGTGGCATGCCATCGCCATCACTCTGTACGCGGTTGTCACGGGTGCCTTGATGGCAGGGCTGTTCAGTCTGACCGGTGCCTGAGGTGTTGATCAGTGCTCTGTCGGCGTCGTCGAAGATGCATTGCCGTCGTCGGTCAGGAGAGGCTCCACGGAATTTGTTGGAGCTAACAGCCCGCGCACCGCGGTGAGCACCAGCATGACCAGCACTACGAACAGGATGAGTTCGGCCGCGATATAAAAGTAGTGGGTCGTGGAGCCGCCGTCGGAAGTGCCACCCAGTACGGCGTCGGTGTGTGAGGCCAACAGTGGACGAATGACGACGGTTTTGACAACCAGCACGGCAAGAGCGATGGCACTGTAGCGCTGGATTTTGGCAAAGTAGGGCAGCGCTTGGAATCGATGGTTTCGCCGCAGCGTGATCAGCGCGACCAATAACGCGATGCCCAAAAGCACTTCGACGATGTTCATAGCGAAGAAGACGCGACGGCCGATGCCGAGCCCCAGCGGAATGGTGATGCCGGGTGCCGTGAATTTCAACGGGGCTTCGATACCGGAGATGCCGATGATCAGCCCCATCCAGAGTGCTGGAATTAGCAGCATCATCGCGCGTGCCCATCGAGGAGCGTGGGCGGTTCTGGTGATCATGATCGGTTCTCCTTCCGAAGTGTGCGGCGGTACAGGGCGATGGTGACCGCTCCACACAGTAGGTAGGACAAGCCTACGAACAGCCAGCCTGCCATAAATGAATGCGTCATATCCTGAAGCAACCCCATAATGAGCGGTCCCAGCGCGAAACCGGTGTACATGCCCATCGAGTTTAGTCCGGAGGCCGCACCGATCTTATGTGCGGGCACCACCCGAAGGAGACCTGCGTTGATCACGACATTGGCGCCGAACACGGTGATGCCGTGAAGTGCGGCACCTGTCCACACGAGTGCGGGCTGTTGCCAAAGCGCTGCCCCGAGAAACGCCAATACACCAAGCAGCGCGCCACCGCTGATAAGCATGAGTAAGCGGGATGGTTCGGCACCGGCCTGCATCCGGCGACTCCACGCAATGCGTGAGACCACACCGATAATGCCGGACGCCGCAGCGGCCGCGCCGCCGAGGACCAACGAAAAATCGAGCTCCTGGACGGCAAACAATGGCAGATACACGTTGGTTGCCTGCATGCCCATGCCGGATAACATCGCAATTGCCGCAAAGAAGTAGACCACGGTGGGCAATGATTCTTTGGACTCAACCGTCGAAATTTTGCCGGTGTCTACCGTGACCTCGGCTGGTTCCGGCTCCGGTGCAGCTTCGTGTCGCCGAGCCAACTGGGCTGACGATGGCACATATTTCAGGGAAACCAGCCACAGCAGGATGCACACGAGCGCCCCACCCAGTGCTGCTCCGGTCCATCCCAGCGCGAGTGCGACCGCGGGGAAGAACAGCCCGGAAAATAATTGGGAGGCTTGAACACCGGATTGCTTGACACCGATCCAGCCGGTCCGTTTTTCAAGTGGCACGGCACGCATGATGACCCGGTTGGTGGTCGGATTCGAGATCGACTGCGCCGGGCCAGCCAGTACCGCGGCCACAAGCAGCAACCAATAACTCTCAGCAAACGCGGCAACGGCCAGTGCGAGGGCGGTGCCGAGAAAGATCAACACCATTTGACGTCGAACACTGATTTTATCGGCCAGATTGCCCAACCAAATACTGGAGACGGCGGCCGCAGCAAAGACGACGGTGACAATAAAACCAATCTGGCCTGCGGTGATGCCCAGCTGTTCGATAATGAGCGCGGACGATACTGAAACGCCGTAATTGAACAGTGGCCCCGCGCCCATCGCGCACAACAAAATGATCAGCAGTCCGGTCGAAGCTGAAGCGGCAGGAATTTTCGGTGAGGTCACATCCTTTAGGGTAACCGTTTTTGCTCAGGAAATACCCGCGTTGATGGTCTATGTTAGAAACCATGAAAGGAGGCGCCTGTGATGACATCCCACCGCAAGCTCAGCGCCACTGCAGGTCGGAGCGTTGGCGCGGTCATCGTTGGACTACTCCTGGCGAGCTGTTCGTCGAACGAGGCCGAACACGATCCGGGGCCACCGGAAGCACCACCCAACCTGGAGGCTGTGGCCGCCGAAGCCCATAGTGAGTCGACCGAAGACGTGCCTATCGCGCAGCTGGCTGATTCAACATGGGTAGAGGCAACTGCCACGGAGTACGCCATCCCGCAGCGTGCCATGTCCGCTTACGCCGGCGCGGCCTTGCGGATCGCAGAAACGCGCCCCGAATGTCAGCTTGGTTGGAACACCCTGGCGGGCATTGGCTCCGTCGAGACCTCGCACGCAAGTATTGATGACAGTGGCCTGGATGGTGCCGGAGTTGCTGAACCTGCAATTACCGGCCCGGTGCTGGACGGCAGTGAAGGCATCGCGGAAGTCGCCGACACCGACCAAGGGGAAATCGACAACGACGAGCAGTGGGACCGAGCCGTGGGGCCCATGCAATTTTTGCCCGAGACGTGGGAAACCTATGCGGTCGATGGCAATCTCGACGGGCAGCTCGATCCACAACAGATCGATGATGCAGTGTTAACCGCGGGCGTGTACCTGTGTGAGAGTGCCGGGGACTTGACCGATGACGATGAATGGGTTCAGGCCATTACCACCTACAACCAGTCGATGGAATATGCCCGTAACGTCGCCGATGCCGCACCACAGCGGGCACTCACGGGCAGTACCGCAGAATAGTGGCGCTACAATACAGTGAGTCTGGCACCGACGCTAGACCTGAATGCGAGGAGGCGCGGGTGCGCGACGAGATGCCGAAACCAGCGAGCGTAGTACAGCGTTGGCTGGTTTTTCTGCTCGGTGTGTTCGTCATGTCCATCGGCATCGCACTAAGCGTGCACGGGCAACTTGGCACCGCTCCCATCTCGACCTTCCCTGCTGTCATGGACGCGGCGACCCCATTTTCACTCGGCACGTTTACAGCGCTGATGAACCTCACCTTCGTGCTACTGCAGATACTGATTCTTCGACGTCGGTTTCGGCTGTTCCAACTGGTACAGATCCCCATAGCATTCGTCTTCGGCGCGGTCATCGACTTTTCGTTACTCTTGACCAGGTGGGCCCAGACTGATCAGTATCTTCTACAATGGGTCGTCACCATTCTCGGCGCGCTGATCCTTGGCATCGGTGTCTACATTCAGATTCAACCCAAGCTGTTATACCTGCCCGGTGAGGGCATCACCATGGCGCTCACCCAGGTCACCTCGATTCGGTTTGGTACCATGAAACAGCTCGTCGATTGGTCGATCGTGCTCATAGCGATCGCCGTTTCCGTGCTCTTGATGCAGCGACTCGAAGGTGTTCGAGAAGGTACCGTGTTTGCCGCATTTGCTGTCGGGGGAGTCGTCAAGACGATTGAGTCCATCCGGCAACGTCGACAAAGTTCTCGCCCCCATGGCGTCTAATCTGCATCACGCGATGCATGTGTTACATCAGACAGGTCAGGTCTACCTGCCGGGAGCACCCGTCGTCTGGACGGACACTGCGAAGAACTTTCTACTGGCCAGTGTGATATTTGCCAGTCTGATTGGTGTCCTTGGCCTGGGCGGCTTCGTATTCGCCGTCATCACAGCGGTTGTTGCTGGTTCGCTTGCATTGTTTCTGGTTTTTGGGATCTTTTCGCTGTTCCCAGTCGTGTTCGCCGTACTGGTATGGCTAAACTACCTTCGCCTGCAACGCCACCACCCGTCAGGCTCCGAATTTCAGCCGGTCATTATTGACGCACGTGGGCTGACCATGCGTGGGGTTGGCCCCATCGCCTGGGACGATTTCTTGCCGCCGCGCTACAAGATAGTCAGCGGTGAAATGCGCGGAAGCCAAACGCGAGCGGTCTTGCCCCTGACAGCTTCAGGAGTGTCCAACCTGAACTCGCGGCTACCCAGCGACGTGCGGAACCGCTTATCGCCACCGGGCGGGTTGTTGGGACGACGCCCCAACAACCGGTATATGTACGTTCCAGGTGTGGACGGATTGACGCCACGAGAAATGATGGATCTACTGACCGCGGCGTACCGCGTATACGGTAAGCCGCGGGCATGAGACCAGGCTTGACGGCTAGCCCTTCCCGTCCTTATCACTGAGGTCAATGCCCTCAACGGAATCCACGAGGAGCAATTCGTCCTTTGGGCCTTTCGTATAGAAGAAGGCCTTATAGACTGCCTGCTGCCTGACCAGCTCAATATTGGGTACTTTATAGATCCGGAACTTATATCGCAGCCATTTCATGACGACCTTCTGCGCAGCTGCGGTGGCCGCTTCATGGCTCATCAGTTGCGGTATGAGGGCATCGTCACTAATTTCTATGGGGCGAGATTTCGGAAACATATTGGAACGCGCAGCTTCACCCCGCACGAGGTCCACGGTGATCGCCGAATAGACGATCCGAGGTTTCATGAAGAGTCGTTGGATCTCAATTTTGAAATACAACACCAGATTCGGATAACAGACGATGTTCTGGGCCTCGAGCTTATATGGCGTTTCAATGAGCCGGATGACACTGGTCGTGCCGGGATCATTATCCAAGGGACGCCTTGCCTGAAACGCGGGTGAACGGGCTCGCGGTCGTGATCTTGCGTTCTAATAAGTCGCGGACGATGTGCTTATCAGATTTCATGCGCAGATCATCGGCCGACATGTTCCTCACGTACTCGTGTTCGGATTCGAGGAATGACGGGGTGCCGACGGCGTTCTTTTCGTTATAGGTAGACCACATTTCTTGGAATTCCTCGTCGTCGGGTGATTTGGTCAGCAGGCTGACAATCACGATCGTTGCCAACGCGGCGATAAATGCTGGCCCGCCTTCGTAAATATCGATGGGCGGCCAAAAGTACCAAAGGATGGTGACGACTGGTCCCACGATCATTCCGGAAATCGCGCCCCATTTGGTGACGCCTTTCCAATACAGTGCAAGGATCACCGGCGGACCGAAGCATGTAGCCAGTCCTGCCCATGCGAACACGGCGAGCCAGAAGACAGAGTCGAATGGGTTGATCGCGATCACGACGCCAATAGCTCCGATGACGACAGTAGAAATCTGTGATACCAGAATGGTCTTTTTCTGACTGAGTCGACCTTTATAGAAGATTTTGTTCCAGAGATCTTCGGCGAGCGATGAAGACGTGATGAGCAGCATCGAGTCAATTGAGGACATGAGTGCTGAAAGTGCCGCGGCGATGATGATGCCACCAAGCCACCAGGGGAGTAGCTCTATAGCCATCGTCGGGAAAATCTCCTCTGGGTTGTCAATACCCGGGAAGAGCGTTAATCCGGCCAGCCCAATGAAGACCGCGCCGTAGTAGGCAATCATCATCCAAATAATGCCAATAAGCGCAATCTTTTTGACATCACGCGTTGTCCGAAGTGCCATATAGCGAACTAGGACGTGCGGTGCGCCATTGAAACCGATGCCGATAAACAAGTAGCTCACGATTGCTATCACACCGGCAAAGGTGAGGGTTGGGTTACCAAAGAACGGCTGGAGAAAATCAGAGCCCATCGTGTCCGTGATTGAGCGGCCCATCTCATTGAAACCACCAATGTTCATGATGCCGACGATTGGCAACACAATAAAGGCGGCTGCCATGAGCACACCTTGAATAAAGTCTGTAATGGTCACAGCAAAGAATCCGCCGACAACCGTGTAGAGGGTCGTCACAATACCGCCGACGATAACGCCGGTGCTGAAGTTCATGTCGAGTACGACTTCAAACAGCACACCGAATGCCACGAACTGGGCGCAAATATATACGGTCTGAAACACGGTCATCATAATGATGGACACCACACGCATGACATTTGTGTGGTCTTGATACCGTGTGGACAAATAGTCAACGATTGTGAGCGACTTCAGCAGCTTGGAGAGCCGCCGGAGAGGTTTAGCAAAAAATACCCAGTTAAAGATGGAGAAAACACTCGATACCGCATTCCACGCGGCGCTCATACCAGTTGAGTATGCTTCGCCGGGGAGTCCGGCGGTCATGAATCCGCTGCTTTCGGACGCCTTCTCACTCATGGACATCACCCAGGGACCTACGCGATTTCCGCCAAGAAAGTAGTCCGAGGATCCTTGGTTGCTAGCCTTCGCCGACCAGATGCCTATTCCTAGCATCATGAGTAAGTACAGGATCAGAATGATGAGTATGCCGGTTGTGTACTCCACGTCAGTCCCTCGATTCGATTTCTTGCTTGAGCAATTCGTCTTCGAGCCGTTCTTTCTTGACCTCTCTGACGTAGAACAGCACAACAGCAGTGATCATTAGAATCGGTGGAACAATCATTATGAGCCACCCGAATAGGGGAAAGCTATCCACGACGTCCTCCTAAGGTATGAAAAAAGACCGCCAACACCATACTCCTTGGCCGTTCCTTCGTAGTGAACTAGAACATAGCTCTCACGTTAGCTCATAGAGTACGGTACGGGCTACCACGAATATATCTGTATACGGCTATGACATGTCTAGGGTAGCCTGACCGTGTTCGACTGAACTTTCATATAGTCGTGTTGCGTTTGACGAATATTGACCGAAGACTTCGCGGCATTCGGAGTCATCAACTTACCGCTACATACCAAAGAGTTGGCTGTGTTTGATCACCTGCCAAGTGTTCGTCGTATGGTCTAATGTTGTATATGTCGCCGACCTTGAACCAAGCCATGACTACATTGCACCAGACCGGTAGGGTGAGCCTCCGAGGTGACGCTTCAACCTGGTCATCTGTTACACGGATCCTGATCATCGCGCTGTGCGTCCTGGTGGGCGTCATGTCCGTTGGTGGCACTACGGTCATAATCTTCGTGAGTGTTACGGATCCGAGCATTGGGCCGGTGCCGCTTTTCGCGCTCATCCCGGGTCTCCTGGCAATGGGTGGCATGATGACTTGGCTAGTATCCGTTGCGCGGAAGCGAAGTCGCTACAGCGCTACCGAAACAGATCCTGTCATCCTCGACCCGAATGGTCTAACGATGCGCGGTGTGGGCCCCATTCCGTGGAGGGATTTTGGTCCGGCACAGCACAAAATGGTGCAAGCTGAACATGATGGGGGCTTTGTTCGACGGGCCGTCATGGAACTGAGCCCATCCGGGCTCTATAACGTCAATGAGCGCACTCCGTTTGAAATACGTGAGAAGCTCTCTCCCGCGGTGGGCCCCTTCTGGAACCGACACCACCGCTACATATATATCCCCGGTGTCGAGGGCTTGAAAACGAAAGAAGTCATGCAGCTCATCAATGCCGGCCACCGCTTATTCAGCGGCGCTCGCTTCTAGGTATGGTGACTTGAGCCCATCGCAGAGGGGCCATGTGGCCTATACGTGTTGCAGGTCACGTATCCTGGGGTGAACTCATCACTTACTCGCGGAGACCCACGTCATGACAGAAAAAGCTACCCGGACGAAATCGAAACGTACTCGACTGCTGAAATTCTTTTTGGGGACGCTTTCCGCCCTGGTCGTGGTGGCTCTGGCAGTTGGTGGTTTCGTCACGTGGTCGGTGTTTCGAGCATTTCCAGACACCGAGGGGGTACTTGAAGTAGCTGGCCTCGAGCAGTCCGTCACAGTGCAACGCGATGAGCCGGGGGATCCCAACGGTTACCGCTGAGACGTCGCATGACCTCTTTATGGCCCAGGGATTCGTTCATGCCCAAGACCGTTTTTGGGAAATGGATTTCCGTCGCCACATGACCGCAGGACGACTATCGGAACTCTTTGGTGCCTCGCAACTCGACACCGCCGAACGATCTCCGTTGATGAGGGCGGACTCATAATCGACTATCCCTGCCTCGTCAAGCGCGTGTATCGGTAGCTCACCACCCAAACGCCGACGGTGACCACTTGGTCCGCGCCCGGCATTGAGCCGGTCGTCACCAACTGGAACTATAGGAAGTATGACGTTTGGGATTGACTCAGCGACCACACATCCCGTGGAGGCGCCCACTCCGTGGCGGCGTGGGCGCAAAGCGCTGATGTATGTCGCCGTGTTGGCTGGGGTTGCGGCGATAATTTTCGTCGTCCTGTGGTTCATGCAACGCTCGATGATCTACTTTCCCGACACCTCTGAGGTGCCGCCCGCCGAAGATGCATTGCTCGGTGGCGAAGATATCGTCTTGCACACCTCGGATGGATACGAACTCGAGGCGTGGTTTGCGCCGCCAGCACCGGAAGCCGACGATCGACAGACGGCCGTGCTCATGGGACCCGGAAATGCGGGGAACAGGGAAAACAGAGCCGGCATCGCCCAGCACTTTCAAGAACAAGGCTTTGCCATGCTGCTGCTGGAACATCGTGGGTACAGCACCAATCCTGGTTCCCCGACCGAAGAAGGTCTGATCCGTGACGGTTTTGCTGCCGTGGACGCCCTCGAGGCTCAGGGGTACCAACCCGACCAAACCATTTATTTCGGCGAGTCCATCGGGAGCGGAGTGGTCGCGGCACTCATCGCGGAAAGACCGCCAGCAGTGGTCGTGTTGCGCTCGCCGTTCACCGAACTAGCTGACGTGGGCCGTCACCACTATCCTTGGCTACCGGTGCGAACCGTGCTATGCGACAACTTCCCGGTGATTGACCAGGTACGTGAAACCGAAGTTCCCGTGACCGTCATCAGAGCCGCAGAGGATTCCGTGATCCCCGCACAACTGAGTGCTCAAGTGGCTCAGGCAGCGCCGAATCTCGTCGAAGAACACATCATCGACCAAGCAGACCATAACGACCCGGTCATGTTTGGACCAGACATTGCTGAAGCAGTGACCCGAGCCGCCGACGCCGCTCAAGACTGAGGCATGCGGATAACGTTGATGCCAAAAACCTTGGTGCTTCACCCCGTCAGCGGCTATTTTCCAGGGACGGTAGATACGATGAGAGCATGCTTGATCCGCTCGCAATGTTCTCCGGAGCCACACCCGATGACGTCTCGTACGGCTGGCTAGGCGATCTGCTGCTGACTGTCATGGAGGCTCTCGGGCCGGTCGGCCTGGGGCTGATGGTGTTCGTGGAAAACATTTTTCCACCGATCCCGTCCGAATTATTCCTTGCGCTCGCAGGTTTTAGCGCAGCCAGTGGCGCCTTTACCCCGGCCGAAGGCATTCTATGGGCGACTATCGGCTCGGTGACCGGTGCGCTCGTCCTCTATGGTCTAGGGGCGTGGCTCGGGCGGCGTCGATTGTATAAGATCGCCTACGCCATGCCCTTGGTAGACATCGACGACGTGGAGCGTACCGAGCGATGGTTCATCAGGTTCGGATATTGGACGGTCTTCCTGGGCAGGATGATCCCGATCTTCCGCTCTCTGATTTCTATTCCTGCCGGGATTGAGCGGATGCATCTCTGGCTGTTCACCCTGTTTACGGCGCTAGGATCGGCGATTTGGAACACCTTGTTCATCATGGGTGGGTATCTGCTGGGCTCAAATTTCCACATCATCTCGGATTATGCCGATGTGTTCTCCAATGTGGTGCTCGGCACTGTCGTCGTGGTGTTGGTGGTATGGATCATTCTTCGTGTCATGCGGAATCGACGTCGCGCACGCGATCCGAGCTACGAGCCGGAGACTCCTGAAGAGGCTGCGGCGAGGATAGATGACCTCGTGAGGCGGGGCCCTTCAGATCAAGGAGATAAGTGATCATACAATTCGCGTGGGGCTGCCGTCTCATTGATCGACGCCGGCGGTCCACGAAATCCTAGGGCACCCTGTATTGGATATGTGTGACACCGTTGCCCTCGACCACACGATGCTGCTGCAGCTCGAGACGGTCATCGAATTGCTCGAAGAGTCTCCGTCCCCGCTGCAATATGTGTGGCACAAGGTGAACTTGTAGCTCCTCCAGCACCTCGTGGATCAGCGCCTGTTGGATAGCGCCACCGCCGTGTAATCCCACATCGCGACCTTGTGCTGCAGCATGGGCTCGGTCGAGCGCGGTTTCGAACCCTTCGGTGACGAAGTGAAACGTTGTCCCTTCACGCACGTCATCTGACCGTGGTCGATTCGTCAGAACAAAGATGGGCACTTCAAACGGCGGGTGCGGTCCCCAAACAGCCTGGGCATGTTCGTAGCTGTCACGGCCCATGATCATCGCGCCGAGTCGTTCGAATTCGTCGCGGAGGAGCTCGTGAGTCGTCAGTTGTTGTCTGTCGGCTACATCGTGACGAAACCAGCTATGCAGAACCGAACCTGCTTCACCCATGGGTGCATTCTGGCTCGGATTCGCTCCAACATAGTAGCCGTCCAATGAGACACTGATACTTGCATAGACCGTCACGGGGTCGCCTCCGGGGTGGTGTTATCCGTGCTGAACGGATCCCGGCTATATTCGATGAGATACTCTTGGACCCACCCACCAATAAACTCAACGTCTGTGTCGGGTGGCTCGGCCTGAGCGCGGAAGGCATCGAGATCTTCCTGGGTATTCCACAGCTCAAACATATTCATTCGAGCGGGATCGGCGGTATCGACGCTGATCGAGAAATCCAGGCAACCCGTTGCTTGTCGTGCTGTCTTGATAAAATCTGTAAAGGCATGGACATACTCGTCGCGGTCGGGAGGATCGACTTCGAGGTATCCGGCAATAATAATCATGACGGCACTTCCTTAGACTTCTTGGTGCGAGTCTTTACCGTCCTGGACGGCTGCAGTTTGCGTGATTTGGAGTTCTTCGGGACGCATTTCGACGTCGAAAACTCCGTTTTCGGTCACGGTCCCGTGCTGAACATTCATCCTGTAGGACGGGCCGGGTTCATCAAAGAGACTGAAACCGTCAGCGACGGTGACCGGGGCAATGAGAAAACGGTAGACATCAACGAGGCCAGCCTTATGCAGGGCTCGAGCAAGTTGAATGCTGCCGTGAACCTGCAATTCTTTTGCACTGTCGACAGTCTTTAACTCGGTTACGGCATCGAGGAAATTGTTGTCCAACACGTTGGTCGTATCGGCCCATTCGTTGCCGACCGGCGATGATGTGACGACGTGCTTCTGTGCGGTATTGAGGATCCGGGCGACATCGTTCTGGGGATCGGTGACCTGGGGCCAGTATCCGGCGAAGACATCGTAGGTGGTTCGGCCCAAGAACAGCGCGCCGCATTGTTCAAACCACCGGTTGACTGCGGTGCTGCAGCTGTCATCCCAGACCGTGAAGAGCCAGCCGCCATCGTTGAAGCTGTTACGGGTATCTTCGTCTGGGCCTCCGGGTGCCTGGCTTACCCCGTTGAGGGTCATAAAGAGGTTGATGCTGAGTTTCATGGTGGTAGTCCTTCCATATTTAGGAGGTGTCGGTAACTGTTTCAAAATCATCCAAGGGGACGTGAAAAGCGCGGCTAAACGTCGCCAAGGCACCATCTGGGCCGGTTACTTCGGCTGCGCCAGAAGCAATCGCCTCCGACGCTGACATGTGGCCCGCCAACAACAATCTGAGTTGGGGGCCGGCCAGAATGGTCACATCGGCGGTGAAATCAGGCGCACCGGCACCAACTTCGATTTGCCCGCCGTGTGCACGAGCCCAGGCGATAGCAGGTCCTGCATGCAGTTCGTAGGTTGTCAGCGATGTGAGCACGTCGGGCTGGTAACCGCTGCGAAGAGCAGCGGCGAGTGAGGCACTGGTGATTACATCATCTGGCTCTGGAGTGCTCATGCGTTGAGCACCCCATCGTCCGAGAGCATCGAGGACGGGCCCGAGTTGCTTGCCATAGGCGGTCAGTCCGTAGACCACACCGGCTTGCGTGGGTCCAGCGATTTGGCGTTGTGCAATGCCGGCGGTTTCGAGTTCGCGCAAACGGGTAGTCAGCACGCTGGTCGGAATCCCCGGTAGCCCATCGTGGAGTTCTTTGAACCGTCGAGGGGAGATGCTCAGATCTCGCACCAACAGCAGTGCCCAACGTTCTCCAAGCACTGATGCTGCTTTCGCTAACCCACAAAATTGACCGTAATCTTTGCTCATAACTTCATTTTATGAAGTGTACTTTGAAATAACAATCAAAAATGTCAAGGAGCATCGTGCTCGGGTTGAGGGCCACAGCGTGGTGTAGAAAGATGCTGCGGCCCGCGAATCGGCCTGACTAGGGGAGTCGTAGGATGCTCTTCGGGGTACTTGTGCGTCGCAAAATGCTGCCGGTACCGTGAAGTTTATGGGCCGGATTGTTTACGAAACAGCAACAAGCTTTGATGGTTATATTGCTGATGTACAAAATTCTTCGAGGCCGAGGCGCTTGGTGAGCTGATCTTCACCATGGCTCCGGTAGCGCTTGGGCAGGGTGCCCCACTGCTCTCAATGCGAATAGACTCAGACCAGCTGACGTTGACGTCGGCTCAACAGGTGGGGCAGTTTGCTCGCCTCACCTACACCATCTCGTATCCCAAATAGCAGGAAAGCCTGAGGAACTCGATTCATGCGTCTCAAGTTGGATCTGCACGACATCTACAACAAGAGTAAAGACTTAGACCGGGCGCTGCATGACATTATCGATGAAGCTGAAGAAACCCGCGCGAAGAAAGTCGAGATCATTCCCGGCAAGGGGAGCGGGGCGCTGAAGAAGCGTGTGCTGCGTTTTCTTGACCGCAAGGACATCAAAGCACGCTATCACCGAGTGGAAAAGGACAGTAAGAACTCAGGGCGACTCTACGTGCACTTCAAGCACTGACTGTCCGCTTCGTCAACGGGCACCGCTAGTGAATGATTCGGTTGTGACGAACGCAAAAGACGCTCTCTGGGTAGTGGGGTCCAGGTGAACTTGTGATCAAGGTCTTGGTTTGATTGAGTGGCTCGACGGGGTGGCCTCGCCTGATCCGAGGGGATAGTCGCGAATCGTTCAAGCCAGAGACGATGAATTGATAACGCTGAGACAACAGGTTTATAACGAAATGATAACAGTCATTGAGGTGGTCTTGCCTTCCCGTCGAGCTCCTGAAAACCGCGACTCATTGCGGTCAGATCGCAGAAAGCGTGTGTCGAATTTCGTTGAAATGAGCAGTATGGGGCAGGTTTTCAGGTTGCTATTGACGATCAGTTCGCTATTCTGGAGACCATGCCATATTCCGAAACCAAGAATGATCATTCCGGTTACGTAATTGATTGCCGACCGCCGAAGCTGTCAGACGGTGCAGCTATGTGGAGGTTGACTCGTGACACCGGGGTCCTGGACTTGAACTCTTCGTACCAGTATTTACTCTGGTGCCGCGATTTCTCCTCGACGAGCGTGGTCGCTGTATCTCAAGATGAGCAGTTGCTCGGTTTCATCACCGGCTTCATGCGTCCTGACGATCCAGAGACCTTAATGATCTGGCAGGTAGGCGTCGACGAGGCAGCGCGCGGACATGGACTAGCCAGCCGCATGCTGGACTACCTGGTCGATACCACTTCAGCTCAAAACCTCGAAACGACCGTCACCGATGATAACGCCGCGTCGATTCGGCTGTTTGCTTCACTGGCAGACCGGCACGACGCGGTACACGACATCACCCCGTTGTTCACTCCGGAGATGTACCCGGACGGACACGACACCGAATACTTGCACCGTATCGGTCCATTAGTGCCAAACACCGGGCAGGACTCCACTGAACAACGTCACCTTGCCGTTGTGCGCTAACGCGCCAACGACTCAATAAACTTCTGCGCGCCGCTGTGCTGCAAGTCTGCTGTGCTGCGCGCAGGCCCTATTTTCCAACATCACTGGCACGCTGACGCCCAAGTCAGAGCAGACACCATGATTGACGACGACCTGGGAAAGGATCCTCATGGACACCGAAATTTTTAACACCACCGAATCTGAAGTACGTAGCTATTCACGTGGCTGGCCAACCGTATTCACGAAAGCCTCCGGCTCGGTCATGACCGATGAGCAGGGCAAAGACTACGTCGACTTCTTCGCCGGCGCTGGCGCCCTGAACTACGGCCATAACAACCCAGAACTGCGTTCCGAGTTGGTCGAGTACCTGACCTCAGATGCCCTGGTGCACTCGCTGGACATGATGACCCCATCCAAACGTGAGTTCCTGCAGACCTTCAAGGATGTGATCCTGGAACCACGCGGCCTGGACTACAAAGTCATGTTCCCCGGGCCAACAGGTACCAACACCGTTGAAGCCGCACTGAAACTTGCTCGTAAAGTGACTGGTCGTCAGCACATTCTGTCCTTCACCAACGCTTTCCACGGCATGACCCTTGGTTCACTGTCTGTCACAGGTAACTCGATGAAGCGCAAGGGCGCGGGCATGACGTTGACCAACAGCTCGAAGATCCCATACGACGACTACTTCGATGGTGAAACCCCCGACTTCCTGTGGCTCGAGCGCGTGCTGGAAGACTCCGGCTCCGGTGTCGATAAACCCGCCGCCATCATTGTTGAAACCGTTCAGGGTGAAGGCGGGCTCAATGCGGCACGCGCCGAATGGTTGCAAGAACTGCGCAACCTGACGGCTCGTCATGACATCCTACTCATCGTCGATGACGTCCAGGCAGGTTGTGGGCGTACCGGTAGCTTCTTCAGCTTCGAAGAAGCCGGCATTACTCCAGACATCGTGTGTGTCTCGAAATCCATCTCCGGTTATGGTCTGCCAATGGCATTGACCCTGTTCAAGCCAGAACTTGACGTCTGGGCACCGGGCGAACACAACGGCACGTTCCGCGGCAGCAACCCGGGCTTTGTGACCGCAACCGCAGCACTGCGTCGCTACTGGGCCGATGATTCGTTCCAGAAGGGTCATCTCACTCAGGTGATCGATACGGTGCAAGATGCACTGACCAAGATTGCCATCGAAGTTGAAGGCACCTCAGTCAAAGGCCGTGGACTGTTGACCGGGCTGTACTTCTCGGATTTCGACGCTGCCGGTAAAATTGCGAAGAAGGCATTCGAAAAGGGCCTGCTGGTAGAAACGTCCGGTCCAGAAGATGAAGTCCTGAAGTTGATGCCAGCTATGACCATCGAGCTCGACGTACTAGAGCGCGGCCTGAAGATTCTGGCCGACTGCGTCAGCGAAGTCACTGGACAGGACATCACCCTGGTACTGGGTGAAACCGTCAACGCCTAAGCGAGAGGAACACTTTTTATGATCGTTTCCCAACTGGAAGATCTCAACGACACCGAGCGTGACGTCAAATCCGAAACCTGGCGCTCTCGTCGCATTGTGCTGGCCCGCGAAGGCGTTGGCTTTTCGATGCACGACACCGTCATCTACGCCGGTACAACGTCGACGTTCCACTATGAGAACCACATCGAAGCTGTGTACTGTGTCCAGGGTGAAGGCACCCTGACCAACGAAGAAACCGGTGAAGTGCACCAGCTTCGCGATGGTACCTTGTACCTGCTGGATGGTCACGAGAAGCACACCGTGCGTGCGACCACCGAGCTGCGCATGGCATGTGTGTTCAACCCGCCGGTCACCGGCCGTGAAACGCACAACGAAGCCGGTGTCTACCCGCTGGTGACAGAGGAAGCTGCCGACCGCAAGGTGCCAACCGGCGCTCGCGTTGGCGAAGAATCAAAGATTGCCAGCCAGGCTGATGTCTCTGTGAAATCCTAAGCAAAGACAAATACACATGACGGCGGGTGTCGCACCACAGGGTGCGGCACCCGCCGTCATTGTGACACGTATGATGCCCAGGTCATCTGCACGTGTGTAGCGATGACATCGGCTGAAAAGTCTTTAATGATGCGTGTAACTTTCCTGCTGTATCGAACGACTCACAGGCACCACAGCTATATCAATCGCGGAGACTAACCATTGGGGGAGACAAATGACCACCAGTAAACCCACCATCTTGTACAGAACCCTGGGCCTGGCACTGCTGAGTTCCTTCGCGCTGAGCTCGTGTGCCCCGGAAGAAAGAGCAGGCTTCCGTGACGAAGAAGCCGCCTCGCAGGAAACCGAAGCGGTCGATCAGGATGATGAAGACACCTATTCTGGCGACTCCCTGGTCGCCGAAGTTGATGACCCCGTCGAATTTCAACAATGTCTCGACGCCGAAAATATCGACGGCGCCACCGTTGAATGGCTAGACGACGTCGTCATCCCTGAAGAGGAGCTGGAAGGACTCTCAGCCGACACAGTTGAAGTCGATGGCCAAACAGTAGAAGTGCCTGGTGCTCCAGCTATCGTCATACCAGAGCGAGTCGGCCAAGGTGGATGTCTGATTGAATACCCTGCACCCGGCGGTTGCCTACCGGCAGTGGAAATCTCGGGTTCGTTCATCCCCGGATACCGCATCCCCGAACGCACGGTGCCGGCCGTTGAACTCCCCGATGGGACAGTATTGCATGAGCTCGTCCAAGAGGAAATCATCTCGCCAGCTGTCGAACAAGAGGGTGAATACCAGGAACAGGTCTGCCAAACTGAACCCGATGACGCGGAAGAAGGCGACCACATTGCGCACGTGTATCGTCCACATATTCACCGGCCCCACATCTACGCTTCCCGTAGCCACAACAGCCGCGAGAATCGTCTCGGAGTGACCACGGAAAGCGGTGACCGCGTCCCATCAACGCGGCTACCCAGCTACCGAGTCGACAGTATGCGAGTGGATTCAGCCCGCGTCGATAGCGACCGTTTGGATTCATATCGTGTGGAAGGAACGGAGCACACGGAATACTCCGAACACGATGAGACCACCTCGTACACCACTGAAGGTGACGTGCTCTTCGATAGTGATCAGCACGCGCTCCGCTCTGAGGCCGAGACCGAACTCCAGGCTATTGCCGACGACATTGGAGAACGCGACGAGAGCTACACTATCCGGGTAGAAGGCCACACGGATGATCTGCCGTCCCAAGAATATGCCGACAACGCGGAGCTATCCGAACAGCGCGCAGAAGCTGTCGTCGAATGGTTGCGAGACAACACCACCGTGTCATCCGGGGACGTAACAGCGGAAGGCATGGGTGAGGACCATCCCCGGGCGGATAACAACTCCGAGGAGGGTCGTCAACAAAACCGTCGGGTCGTCATCACCGTTATCCCGAAGGATTACGAACCCGAAATTGACTACGAAGTCGATGGTTCAGATGCCGATGCCCAGTAGGTGTCCCTTGGGTTTCCGCCGATACCGCAGCTCGTTACCTGCTTGAGCTTATATTTTGGACTACGTCAGCTTGTGGTTGATTACTGTGTCCAGTCGTGGCCCTTCATGCCATGCTGTCCTGCGTAGGCAGCGCGCTGGGGCTGACGCCACCCCGTCAGAAGCTGCTCATCAAGGGAAAACACTTCCACACCGAGGGGGCTGCAGACGCTGAGCGTATCGCCAGCGTCAGGGCCGAACATCGGCACCGAGAGGTCGCCGCCAGGACACGTTGATAGTGCGACGAGCAGATCGAGCTCGGCGAAGAATTCAAAATAGTCTCCGTGTTGAGCCGGGGAGGTCTTCATAAAATACTCGTCGGCGGCATTGAGGCCGGTGCACTGGAAAACATTCAGTACATCGTGCACGTCGAACTCCGTGAGGGCGTACGGGGCGACCGCGCGTGTCAGGTTTGAGTGACAATGAAAATCGAAGTCTTCGTCCTCCAACATCCGATTCACATACGGATCGCAGCGGGTGCCGAGTAGATCGTGGACTCTTCCACCTTCGGCATCCTGACCGTAGTCGCGCAGCGAATCACCGGTGATGGTGACCATCGGTCGAAGAAATGGCAGAGTTGACCACAGCCGGTCGAACTCCGTCACATGAGCAGCCTGTAACTGGCGGGTTCTGGCAGCCCACATGCGTTCTCTGGGGTCGTGCAGGTTCCAAAAATTCATGTCGGCCACTTGTGCGCCCTCGATGGTCGTCACACGGCACACATGTCCGGCTGGTACAACCCAGGCACGGCCTGAGCGGATGGGGACGGTCAGCTGTTCGACAAGGTGTTGCTGGTTACCCGCGCGGTCTCGAATCGCTGTATAGAAGGCCCGATCCACATCAAGTGGCCCACCAGGGGCTGACTGATACGCTGCGTCGGTCATGTTCATGGTGAAGTTTCTGACCTCATTTCATTAGGCGTTGGCGAGGATATCCTCAACAGCAGCAAAATCTCGAACCTCTGACAGCCCGAGATCTTCTGCCATGGCATCGTAGACACCACGATGGGTAATCTGTCCGGCGTGTGCATTGAGCCCCGCGGCCAAGCCAGCATCGGCCGCCAATGCGACTTCCCAACCTTTGGAAGCAACCCGCTGGATGTAGGGTAGCGTCGCATTGGTCAGTGCGGCGGTGGAGGTTTGTGGCACGCCGCCGGGCATGTTGGAGACGCAATAGTAGATCTTGTCGCCCACCAAATACGTGGGATTCTGGTGCGTGGTTGGCCGTGAATTCTCGAAGCAGCCGCCCTGATCGATGGCAATGTCGACGAGTACCGAGCCGGGACGCATCTTCTCGACCATCTGTGCCGTCACAAGTTTCGGCGCAGCCGCGCCGGGAATGAGCACAGAACCAATCACCAGGTCGGCGTCGGCTACAGCTTCCGAAATATTCATGGTGTTGGACGCGAGGGTGTCAAGGCGGCCCTGGTGAATCTGGTCGAGCTCGGCCAGGCGTTCTAAGTTCAGATCGATGACCCTGACGTTGGCTCCCATGCCCGCCGCAATGACACCGGCTGCTTCACCGGCCACGCCACCGCCGATGACCACCACGTTGGCGCGACGGGTGCCGGGCACACCACCCATGAGCACGCCGGATCCACCGGTTGCCTGGGTCAGATGGTATGCACCTGCGACCGGAGCCAGACGCCCGGCGACCTGACTCATCGGCGCGAGCAACGGGAGGGCTCGACCGCGGGTGACGGTCTCATAGGCCAGGGCCGTGACCTTGGAATCCAGAATAGCTTTGGTGCACTCGGCTGATGCCGCAAGGTGGAGGTAGGCAAACAGCAGCTGGCCCTCACGCATGCGGGTGAGTTCTTCGTCGACGGGCTCTTTGACTTTCAGCACCATCTCGGCGCGCTCCCACACCTGGGCGGCGTCATCCACGAGCTCGGCGCCTGCCGCACGGTAGTCGTCATCCGAAATACCCGAGCCAATGCCGGCCCCGGCCTGGACCACAACCGTGTGGCCTGCTGTCACCAGTTCGTGGACTCCACCATTGGTGAGCGCGACGCGATTTTCATTATTCATAATCTCTGTGGGAACGCCAATCAACATGAGACTAGAGTACTCCCTTTGCGCGACGGCCGACCACACGTATCGCGATGGTGCGCACCATCGCGACAAAGGTGATGCCCCACGCGATGACCGCCACCCACATCCATCCGGAGCCAACGGCTTCGACAATCGGGAGGTCGTTGACGCGCCCCAGGTAAATGCCTGCCACCGAGTACATGCCCAATGGAAACACAATGCTCCACAGGCCGGGCTCGTAGACGAGTGGTACCTTGCGGAACACGTGCCGCCATATACCGATGCCGAAGAGTGCAGGGATCATCCAGGTGGCGAAACACCAGAACAACACGGCCATCCCCGCGACGAGTCCGCGGGTGACATCGACCATCGGAGAGGAGGCCATTTCTGCGATGCGAGCAGCAGCCACCACCGTGATGGCGAGTGCTCCCATCGAAACCCAGTACGGCGGATTGAATTCGTGGGGATCAAGCGGATACGTCATCATCCGCAGTGCCACGAACACGGCGACCGCAACGTACAGCACCACACCCAGTGACCAGGCAAATACCGCCGTCATCGCCAGGGCATCGCGTGCGCCAGCTAGGTGTGGTTCTAATGTTGCTGCCAGGACTGCGACGGACTGGGCGCCGACCACCCACACGAACCACGAACCGTTGGCCCACTTGATGAGCGGTCGTGTGGCTTTGCCAAGGACGGCGAACACCGGGACCAAATACCCCAGTATGAGCCAGGCGACCGCTGCGATAATCAACAGGATGACGGCGGTGGTCCACCAGCCGGAGAGGGCCAGTCGCGAGCCGAGCACACCGGTCCCGGCGACGAAGGTGAAAAAGCCGAAAGAATGTTGGATGTCGTGGAAGTCGGCCGACATGGCGGGTCGATGAGCGACGAGCCGCCAGAGATTCAACCCGACTAAGATCACGTAGGCAATCGCCGCGATACTCAGCAGCACGATCGACGCGATGAAATATTCGAGCAGGTGCAGGCTGATCGACACGATCCCACTGCCCATCACCAGCGCGAAGTAGCCGGGTGTCAGATCACGCGGGCTCCACCACGGCGTCGATACTGGTGCTGCGGGTGAATGGTGGGGCGTTTGCTCCTGGATGGGTTGCACGGTGCTTCTTTCACACGGGTGATAGGTGTTCTCTCAACACCATAAACGCATCTCCGGCGATGATTGGGCCGGTGATGCGTTTGTGCCCCTCGCGGAGCTGCGGTACAACGCGAAAATATGATGGTAAGACCCTGTACAATTAGGCTCGTACTCATATTAGTCCGCAGCTCAGATTTTCCTCTGGTTTCGATCTGCGCGGGACCGAGGTCACATATGTCTGGTCAACGTTAAGAATCGGAACAGCAATGACGTCCATCATAGAAGGTCAGAGCCGCAAGAGACGAAGCCGAACCTTTCTTGGATCCATGATTATTTTGTTGACCGTGCTTCTGAGCATCTTTGGAGCAGGGCAAAACAAGATCGGAGCCACTGAGGCCAGCTGGACTGCGGAAGCGCACGCCACGGGATTTCTTCAAGCTGGTGCCGTTCCTCCAGCAGAACTCGCCGTTGAGGCATGCGACTATATTCCCGGATTACTAGGCGCCAGGGTCGAGGTGTACTGGTCCGCGCCAGATGGCTATGAACTAGCGAACGCGAACATCCTCGCAGACTCGTCTGGGCTCGGCGCTATCCTTGCCCCACTCACTGGTTTTAACCTCCAAGAAAATACCGTGGAAAATTCTGGCAATGATCACGACTACACAACTACTTTTAGAATGAATTTGCTTGGCAGTCTGCTTCCGCTAGGAGATAGCCTAAGAATTGCCATCCAAATGGAACACCCACAGGCATCAACTTGGACCTCCGATCCTGTCTCCGTCGATGTAAGGACAGGCCTGCTCATTAGTGGTTCGTGCAGCAGGCCTGGGTGATCCTGAGCTAACATCCATTTGCAGGAAACTCATGGCAGAGAGCTTCTGATGCTGTCGTTAGACCTGCGGGAGTACATTAGCATACGTAAGATACGCTCAGCGGTCGCCGAATACGGGTACGTTAGGAATTTCTCGTTGAATTGGAGCCTATGCTCGCGGTCGTTGGAAGGGTGCGCCCGATGTGGTGCTCAGTGTCGCTAGAAGGAAAGCCAACGACACAGCGTGTTCAATCATCTAATTTCGACAACTCGTTTCTGGACGGGCGTATCTGCACTCCTGTGAGTGATGTGGTTCACAAAATCTCGTCAGAAAGCTGCAAAAAATGCCAGAGAGTTTTACCCTGATTGACGCCATGTGCCCCACAAGCCAAGACGCAACCGGCCAAGTGCGTTGAGTCCCCGTTGAAGCGGCCGAGGTTGGAAAAGTTGTTGCAGTCCGGTTTGCGCTTGCCCGACCGGATCACCGGCTGGCAACCTGGGCAGCAGGTGAGCGATCACGACGGACCACGTCCGGACTTACGTCGCAGACTATGGCCACGGGCTGTTGTAATGGCCAAACCAGCGATGATCAACACCACGGCTATAGCTATACTCCACAGGGCGCCGGTGAAACCAGTGCTCGCAAGTCCTGTATCAGCATCGTCCGTGGTGGGGGAGGACTCACTGTTGTCAGGAGTCATGCTCAGTTCTTCCCCCGATCCGGCGGCTGTGACCCGGAATTTTGCAGTGGTTTCCTGTATGGAAGCCCCGGGTGAATCTGAAAGAGTTGCGGTGATGAGTACGCGACGGGGTTCTTCCGTCGACATTGTCCCTATGGGCTGGGCAACATTGCTGTCGGCCAACTGTGGGGTGTTAATTTCCCAGCGCTGTGCATCTTCGGCGCAATCGCCCGTGGCAGTGGGGTGTGGGCTGCACAGAGTCACCACGGTGGTCAACGCGTCCGGTTGTTCAGCGAGTTGGCCTGTGGCGCTCAAGTGCAGATCAATGACGTCTGGTTCGGGTGTATCCGCCCAGATATCTACAGCCCAGGTCGCTGAATCACCCGGCGCCAGGTTTGTCATGCGTTCGACATCTCCGAAGGAACGCATCCGTAAGTACTCACCGGACACATCGCTCTCCTCCGGGCTGGTCAGCAGTGGCGCAGCTACGACTAAAGCCAGCGGTAAAACCAGGGCCTGGGCACTGTGTACACCACGTTTGGGCGCAGAAGTTTCTTCATCTTTACGAGGCCAGAAGGCCCAAACTACCAAGGCGCTAGCTGCCAGTGTCAGCCCACCAAGTACCAGCGGGTTTTGGAACCATTGAATGACCGGAGCTACACCCGGTATCGAGAAGAACACGCGGCGCACGGTCTGGGCGGTATAGGGTTCGGGGTCGTCGACGTTATTTGCATCCCCGCGCATCACGAAAGTCACGGCATCAGATTGTGGATCGAGGTCTGTAATTTCTGTGACCCTGTGCGTTACCGGTAAAAGGTCGTCTCCCCGGTCGACTGTGACGATATCCCCTTCGCTCATCTCGGCGGCAGGAATCTCGCGTACCAAGGCAATGGAGCCTGCTGGGATCGTCGGATCCATAGACCCGGTACGGAACATCATGATCGACACGTTCATGGTCAGCCCAACTACAACCAAGATGAGGCAGATGGCGCCAGCCACCGCCAGCACCGAGAGCAAAATATCGCCGAGCCGGGAACGCAAGCGTTTAGCTGTCGTCAATTGATGTCGCACTCCAGACCCAAATATGTTGGGTATCTGTCCCCTGCATTGCATTTGGTGTGTTTTCATCCAGCTGCACGTGGAAACAGTACTCGACCACGTTTTGCCCAGCAGAGGAGACTACGTGTGGATCGTTGGTTTCCGGAGGGTCGCTCAGCGGAACCAATGCTGCACCATTTGGGCCGAAGCTCGATGGTCCACAGGCGGGCGAAGACCCCTCACTTGGGACAGCGACCCGGTAGCTTAGATGTGGAGCCAGAGCCCCGGTGGTCTCGAAAGGAGCGACTGTGATTTCGCCATCCATCGTGGTGTCGGGGCTCGACCGGATCAATACCGAAGCGTAGACGTCTTGGCCTGGGTACATGTTCGTAGAATCGAACTGCATCTGGCCTTCGCTGTTCCACGTGCCGTCTACGTTGGCTTCAATCCCAAAAATGCCGGTTTGGAACTCACCAGAAGCATTTTCTTGATCGGTCCATGCCGCGAACGTGGCAGATGCTCCGACGCCCAGCACCAATCCGCCTGCCAGCAGCGCTCTGACCTGACGACGACGTCGAACCGTGTTGGCGCGGCGCCGTCGTCCTACAGAGCCTCGTGATTCGAGGCTCTGCGATGCGTCCATAGGAGCGTCGTTGTTAGACACGGTGCGGTGAAAATCCTAACCGGAGCTTATTCATCGGTGGATCTACCGATGAACTGCCATTGAGCGGTTGTAGATGCGCCTTCGACGAGTTCTTCCCCTGCAGATACTTCGAAACAGAGCACGGACGGAGCTCCAGCCGCCTCTTCTGCACCGGCTGTCAGTTCAACTAAATTGGCGCCCTCTGCAGAAGTCATAGCGGTACCCGTCGGGACGACTGTGGTCCCACTAGCATTAGCGGTACATTCCTCAACTGAGGCGACCTCGGTAATGCCGTAGGTGAGGTTCTGACCATTGGGGCCGTCAACGCTGGCCGAGTCGAGATTAACTTCAGCGTTATAAGTTGTTGATTCGTCCAAGCGCAGTACAAATGGTGCGCTAACGGTGTCATCTGGCGCCATGTTGTCTGCACCGGCCAGTTCGAAGGTGAGCGCCGCAACGCCGTCTTCTTCAGGAGTGTGGTCGTTGAATGAGCCTTCTTCACCACTCACGCTGGATTCGATGTTGAATGAGCCTGTGCTAAAGATGCCTTCGGCCCATTCCTGGTCCGTCCATGCGGCCAGGGTGACCGCGGCGCCGACACCGAGGACAAGTCCACCGGCGAGTAGAGCTTTGACTTTACGAGAAGTGGTTTTTTGCGGCTCAGTAGTTGCCTGCGACATGTGATGGTCTCCTGCAGTGTGAGTTGAGCAGTGTCGAGACTCCGACACCTGTTAGTTATGGGCAGTAAACACCCAATAGACGCCAACAGTCTAAGGCAGAACCCGCGCGATAGCTAGGTAAAATACTTGATACTTTAAGGCTCAAGGTTTTTGGTGGGCTATACGCGACAAGGGCTCTGCCATAGGACTCGCAGTTGGGGAGTGAATGCAATTATTCTCTCAGCCGACTCTGTTACTGGCCGTTCGGATTCTCTCCCGCACGAAGAGTCGCATTCCCGGCAGAGACCTGGATGCCGATGCGATGGTCTGAAGCTGAGCTGGTTTGTAGTCCATTATCGAGATTTCCGGCTGAGATGTCGGAATCTACCGCATAGGCCACATCCGGCAGGGTCAGATCTAGCCGCCCAGCGCTGACTTCTGCATCCACGGTCGCGGGGGCACTACCGGTCAGCTCGGTTTCCAATCGTCCGGCAGAGACCTCGAGTTCAGCGGTTTCCACGTCGGCTAGCTGCACATTGGCGCTGCCGGCATTCAGCTGGGCATCGAGTGCGCGGGCGGAGCCGTTGATGATCGCTTCGCCGGCACCGAGTTCAAACGCGAGCTGATCAAAGTCACCGGTGGCGTTCAACCGTCCTGCCGAGAGATCAAGGTCAGCACTCAGATTGCCGTCATTGAGATCCTCAGGGAGCACCAACGTGACCTGGGTTCCGTTATTGCTGCAGTTGAAGAGGCACCAGTTGGTCCACAGGCTCGGCGCCTCAACGGTGAGATCCGTGCCTTGCCGGGTCAGATTCCACCGGTCAGCGTTGAGCCCGTTGGTCTCCAAGGTTGCTTCGTCGACGTCGCTGAATTCAACGTCGAATCGTGAGGCGCCCGCATCGACGGTCAGCGAGGTGACACCGGTGGCGTCGGCCGTGGTGGTAGCCGCGCCGCGGTTGAGCCCGATGGCCGAGCTGAAGATGGTGGTCAACATGATGACTAGTAGGGTCAGCCCGCCGATGACGGCGACCAGCACCATGATGGGTCGGGTCGCCGACGGACGCTTCGGTTCAGGTGGCGGCGGGACGCGTGTGTCAGTTTCATTCGAGGTGATGTTGGTGCTCATAAGTCTTCCTGTCTTGGCTGTGTGCCGGTCTGGGTGCCGTTGCCCTGGTTTTCAATGTGGGCCAGTGCGGCCAGGACCCGTCGGTTGCCCGTGCCGTCTGCTTCCAGCTCGAGTTTCTGGAAAATCGCGGTGATGTGTTTTTCCACGCTGGCTGCTGACAGATGCAGCAGTTCGGCTATGGCCTGGTTCGATTTCCCTTCGGCGACGGCGGCCAGCACGGTGCGCTCGCGGTCGGTAAGGCGCTGCATGCGGTCGTCGTGATTACTTCTGGTCAACAGCTGTGCCACCACTTCCGGATCGAGGATCGTGCCACCGGATCGGATCTGTTCCAGAGAGGCGACGAACTCGGTCACGTCTGCCACCCGGTCTTTGAGCAGGTATCCCAGGGCGGTGGTATGCGTGGATATCAGTTCGGACGCATAGCGCTCCTCGACGTACTGCGACAACACGAGCAGCGGCAACTCGGGGTAGCTGTGGCGAATGTGTAGCGCTGCTCGAATGCCTTCATCGGTATAGGTTGGCGGTAGTCGCACATCGAGGATGGCCAGGTCCGGCATATCCGCGTCTAACGTGGCCAACAGGTCGCTGGTATCCGGAAGTGCCGCTGAGACCTCATGACCCGAATGCTCGAGCAACCGCACGAGTCCTTCGCGCAGCAGCACGGAGTCTTCACAGATTAGGATGCGCATGGCACGCTCACCTCCAGAGCAGTGGGCCCGCCCGTGGGGCTGTCGATTTTGATGGTGCCGCCTGCAGCGACCACCCGATTGGTGATGCCATCCAGGCCACCACCGGGTAAGACTTTTGCTCCGCCGGCGCCGTTATCTTCAACCCGTGCCCACAGGTATGGGCGTCCTGGCTCTTCGTCACGTTGCCGGACGGTCACGCGGGCTTCGGAGGCGCGGGAGTGCTTTGCCGCATTCGTGAGGCCTTCGGCAATCGCGAAGTACACGGCAGCTTCGGAAGTGCGGTCATAGCGCCCCGGCAAGCGAACGTCCAGGTTGACCGGTATGTGGGAGCGCCCGGCAACTGCTGACAACGCCGCATCGAGCCCGCGATCATCCAACACCGAGGCGTAGATGCCGCGGGTGAGTTGGCGCAGCTCGGTGATAGCGGTCTTGGTTGACGTGTGGGCCTCATCCACGAGTGATTTGGCCTGTTCGGGATCGTCATCGATCTGTTGTTTTGCCAGACCCAGCGTCATCCCGACGGAGACCAGTCGGGGTTGGACGCCGTCGTGGAGATCACGCTCGATGCGGGTGCGTTCCACTTCGGCAGCACGCATGGCGCCTTCACGTTGCACGGTGGTGGTGCGCACCTGCTCGTTGAGATGCGATTCGCGTGCGGTAGCACCGATGATGGCGGTCGAGATGGTGCGATGCAGGAACATCAAACCGACGGCGATTGCGGCGCAGACCAGTGCCAGCAACAGCATCCAGGGTGCTTGAGCCGAGGAGACTTGGATACCAAACGGGATGGAGACCGATTCTGCATCCGTCAGCGGGCCAAACGAGACGACGATGAAGTGGACCATGGCTTGGATGGCGCCGAGCATGACCGCACCCAGAATACTTGCCAACAGGAAGTTGCCGAGGGCCGCCCACATGCGCCCGTGAGCCAGGTTGCTCCACAGGGATTTGAGGTAGCCCACGAAACCGGGCTGGAGCCGTGGCCGCCACGTCAACGAGTGCGCCGGGACGTGATAGAGATAGGCGATGCGTTCGATTTCGAACCACGCGAGCCCAAAGAGTGCATAGAGCACACCGAGCAGGACGAGCAGTCCGATACCGAGTAAGAAGATCATGCCGAGCCCGGCGCTGATGGCCGCGGAGATCAATCCGATGGTCACCGTACCGACGGTGCCCATGACCGTGAGATGTAAGAGGGTGAAGCCCAACCTCAAAGGTGGGCGTGCGGCTTCGTGCGCCGCTTGGGGAGTTGTTGTTGAAGTCATGCTTTAACAGTATGGTTCCGCACGACAAAGCGACACCGAGAAATCCGGACACTTTGATTATGGAAAACCCGAATGTCGTATTCTAGTTCCCATGACGACTGCTACTGAACCCATTGAACCTGCTGCCCCAACGCTCGAGTACTTTGGCACGCTTCGTATTGAAGTTGCTGAACCCGTTGAGGTCGGGCGCACGCATGCCGGTCAACGTCGAGTGATTCCGATTACCGGCGGCACGCTGACGGGGCCGAATGTTTCGGGCACCATTCTGGACGCCGGAGCTGATTTTCAGGTCATCCGTAGCGCGACGGAATCGGATCTCGACGCCCGATACGTGATCGAACTCGACGACGGCGCGCGCATCTTCGTGACCAATATGGCCTACCGGACCGGTGCGGCCGAGGATATTACCGCGCTGGCAGAAGGCAAAGAGGTCCCGGCAGAACGCATTTATTTTCGGTGTGCGCCGCGTTTTGAAGTGGCCGATACCGAGCAGACGTCGTGGCGCTGGTTGGAATCGACCGTCGTCGTTGGTTCCGGACGACGAGAACCTGCCGCGGTCATTATTGACCTGTGGATCGTGCGCTAACGTGCCATTTGCCAATAGGGTCAGCACCACGCTCAGGTCCATCGCAGTCTGTTCGTCGCCGAAATCATGCGTAGATTGAAAATGGCCTACGAAACGCGGGCTCCGAAAGGTCGAGCCACGTCCCTCGGACAACAGTGCCGCAGTTCCTTCACGTATAGGAGATCTGCGGTAGCGGGAATGATCATCCTCGTGGGCATGATGTTGAGCGGTTGTGTCGATGAGTATATTCGCGATACCGAAGCTGCGGCCGAGGACTTGGAGCAGTCAGATGAGTTCTCCAGCGTGAACTTTGCATATGAGGACCACGATCCAATGACTAGGCCCCGCAGTCTCTATGATTACTCGGCCGCCTTATATGAGGATGCAGACCTTGACGAGGCGGGCCGCTTGTTAGCCGAGTCAGCGGAAACGAGCATCTTTGTGCCAGACATCCTTGTCGACGGATCTACTTGGGTGCAGGCCTTTCAACGCTGGGAAGGTGTGGTACCTGACTTCACCGCTGAGCAATGGACTGAAGTACTCGAGACGGCTCGAACAACACACGCACAAGAAGTGGAAGTGTGGAAACACGAGCAATATCGGGCGGAAGAGCTCGACGATCCCGAACCAAAAATCGCTTTTACCATGCGTTCGGAGAAGGCCACTGAGGGGTTCAACGCTTTCAAGGCATTTGAGGATGCTGAGATCCCGGCCGGGATTGGCGATGAGCACGTCTACGTTCAACTGCAGGCCGGTACCGACAGTGCCCCATGGTCATACAAAATGCGGGAGGTTGGCGAGCGATGGGTGCCTGGCCCCGACTATCAGATATTCGTGGAGGGACCCCGGGACTCGAACATTCGGCAAGCTTGGACGCTGTATGAGGCCGCCGAACGAGATCTCGGTGAGGTTGTTGAATTCAATTTTGTATACCTGGAACCGATGCACCGGGAGCCAAAGTTCAGCCTTGAAATCCTCCATGCCGGTGAGTATGAGGCTTGTGATGACAACATTGCATATGCAGCGATGGTCCGTGAGCTGCTGGACACTGAGGTGGAGATTCAATTGTCGTATGCGGAGCATTGGAATGATATTCCATCGCAGATTTACGATGATACACAAAGCGGTCGGGCCGCCTATGATGGCAACGACCCAAGTCAAGAGTGCTACCCGAGCTACTAGGTGGCCACGACCAGCGACTTGCTATCACGAGTCGGGATGGTGTGGATCCTGCGTTAGCGCGTGAGCCGTGGGGGCCAGCTCAAGAGCCGCTCAAGTGGCCCGAGGCCGATCTGTCGCCACCAAATATGGGCCGCGACCACAAAGAACACTGACATCGCGGCGCTGATCATATAGCCCTGGAATAGTGTCTCTGGTCCGGGACGCACAAGCCAAGCCAACACAAAGAGATGGGCGACGTAGATGGTCAGCGACAGTCGACCCGCAGACACCAGCCAGCTCAGCCGGTGGACCACCCAGTGTTCGGCGCGCAAGAAGATACCGATGAGCAATACCGCGGCGCCGCTACCAGCAATTAACCACAGTGGCATCATCGAATGGGCCTCGCCCGAGATGAGCTGGTCCCAGCCATAACCGGTGGGTTGGCCGTAGATGCCCACCAGCGTCAATGAGAGGCCAGAGGCCAGCAACATACCGACAGCACCCCAGACGATGAGTCGCAGCTGCGTCGCGTGCTCCGCAAGTTGCAGCCGACCCAGCACGATGCCAAACAGGAACGGCGCCAACCAGATCAACACCGGATACGCACCGGTTAACAAGGTCGAATGCACCATCGTCCACAACGGGTCTGCCAGTGAGGGCGCCAGGAAATCAAACGTCGTCGAGGTCTGTTGTTGCAAGAACAACCAGATCAGCGGACCAGACACCAAACTGATGGTGGCCAGTGTCGTCACCAGCCACGTCGGCGCTCGCAGTAGCGGTAGTCCACAGAAAAAGAGTATGCCGTAATAGGTGAGGATGACGCTGACATCATGGCTCAACATCTGCAGGGCCAGCCCACTGAAGATCAGCAACACGGCACGCCACAGGATGGTTTGCCAGGGGAGGGGCACACCGGTTTCGCGTGAGCGTTTCGTCATTAAAGACATCCCGATCCCGGCAAGAATCATAAAGAGCAGTGAGGCTCGGCCGGCGGGGATGTCGTAAATGACCACGGCTAGCTCGGTGTCGCCGGTGTCCTTGCGTGGACCAACGTTGACGGCGAGCATCCCAATGATCGCGATGGCACGGGCAGCATCCAGGCCGCGGAGGCGTCGGGGCTTACCGGCACTGCGATCTGGGGAATCAGCAACCGAGGTGTGGGGCATAGAGGGCATCTGGTTTTCGTGTGGACGTCATCAGGTCTCGCATTCTAGGCGCGCTATCTTCAAACATACTGGATAAACTGCTGACAACCCCGTGACCAGGCCGAACACGCCGGAATCAATCCTTCCTCGAAACCTGCGCGTGTTACTGTGGCCGAAACCATACTGTTTTGTGGAAGGACCCTGCGAATGTCGAGGACCCTATCGAGCATGCCGTTTCGTCTCAAGACGGTGGTCTCTTTGAGCTCACTGGCAGCGCTGATGACGGTGAGCGGTTGTGGCGCCGAACCGGAAGAGCCGACGCCATCGCCGCCGCCCACCACGGAATCCACACCCGCCCCATCGGAGACGGAATCTGAAACGACACCGGCAACGCCCGAGGCTTCCGCCGAGTTGAGCCAGCAGGGCGTGGCGGCAGCGCATCCGGACGCGGCGGATGCAGGGGTCGAGATTTTAGAATCCGGTGGCAATGCGGTTGACGCGGCCATCGCGACATCGTTTGCCATTAGCGTCGTGGAACCCTACGCCTCAGGCATCGGTGGCGGCGGGTCAACCGTGCTCGCTGGGCCCGGGATGGAACCGGTCGGGTATGACTATCGTGAAATGGTGGCCGTGGACGGTTCGATTCCAGCTTCCGGCACGGGCGTGCCCGGCATGGTGGATGGCATGGCCACCCTGCACGAGCAGTATGGCAGCATGGAATGGGCAGAATTGCTGCAACCGGCCATCGAATTGGCCGATGAGGGTTTTGAAGTCACCGAGTTGCTTGCCCAACGCATTGTTAGTGATTACGGGCCAGCCTCGACTGCCGGACTGAATCATTTTCACACCGGGCCAGATCGTCCGTTGCAGCAGGGTGACACGCTGGTGCAACAAGAACTAGCGGACACGCTGCGGACGCTGGCACAAGATGGTCCCGAAGCGATGTACACCGGGTCTATTGCCGAGCAGCTGACCCAGGTTGACGGGTTGGATGCCGAAACTCTGGCCAACTATGAGACCGAGGATGCCCAACCGGTCAGTGGCAGTTTTGGTGACTACGAATTCGTCTCTGCGGCACCGCCGCTACCCGGTGCTGCGATAGTGCAGCAGTTACAGATTGCTGAATCCTTGGGCGCTGCAGATGCGGAACCGGGCTCAGTAGAATATATCGACCATCTGTCGAATGCGTGGCAAACCGCAAACCAGAGTGTCAGTGATCATATTGGTGACCCGGATTTTGTGGACGTCCCCGTCGATGAACTCACGGATGCGGAATCCAATGCGAATATTGCTGAACCCGCCGCAGCGATCGAACCAGAGGATGGCACCGGTGACCGCGCTGAAATTGAGGCCGGGAACACGACGCATTTGACCGTGGTCGATTCCGACGGGCTGACGGTGTCGATGACCAACACGCTGACCAGTTTTTGGGGCAGTAGCGACTCCGAATATGTTGGTGGGTTTTTCCTCAACGATCAGCTGTCTCGCTTCGAAGCCATTGACACGGAATCGAATCAGCCCGAAGCTGGCCGTAAGTCGGTGAGCTGGTCTGCGCCATCGCTGGTGTTGGATGACGAAGACCGCGTGGTCATGGGTATTGGCACACCGGGTGGTCACCAAATACCAAACATCCTCAACTCCGTGCTCGTACCGTGGGCTTTACAGGATGCGTCTCTGCAGGAAGCCATCGATGCGCCCCGCCACAGTCTGCAGGATGGAGTATTGGCGTTGGAAGGTGAACCGAGCCAAGAAGTCGCTGATCTGATCGGTCAGCGCGGTTGGGAAGCCCAAGTGACGACTCGTGCCGATGCGGTCTTCGGGTCCGTCCAGGCCTTAGAAATTGACTACGACGATGGCTCGGTGACCGGTGCGGTGGATTCCCGTCGTGACGCCGATATGGAGATTATCGACGCGGGTACTGACGAAGAATAACTTCGAGTGTGCTGGGATCCAGTATGCATGAGAAAGTGGCCGATCCACATTGGATCGGCCACTTTCTTATCGGTATGTTCTTTTGCGGTTAGACGGTGCTGGAACCTGCGGCTTCGATGCGGTATTCTGCACCGACATCGAAGAGCGTGTCCCAGAGGTATTGGCCTGCTGAGCGTTCACAGTGCAGCAGGTAGCTGCGTGTGCCGGCGATATCGTTGCGTGCAATATCTGTGACGACACCGGCTACTGTGCTGCGTAGTGCGGAACCGTCAGGCACGATGTCGTCGGAGAGCTCCAACGAGCAAACCTTATTGAGCAGTTCAGCTGCCTCGGCGCCGGTGAGTCGGAACAGTGCACGACCGTGGGTGAGATCGACCACCGTGGTGAGTTCTTCGGTCTCATCGGCCATCTGCTGCAGTTCCTCCAGTGCGGTGTGCTGCGAGCCAGGTTCAGACAGGACGTGCCATTGGCCCGGTCCAGAACCGATGACCAGTGTGCCCTGTTCGCCTTGGTGGGTGCGGCCGAACCCGGTCTGTAACTTCTCCGCTGTTGAACCATGCGCGGCTCCGCGGACTTCAATCTTTGCCATGGCCGACTTATCTTGCAGTGTCATGGCCGCTGAACTCGGCTCAGCTCCGACCTCCCAGCCAGCGATTGTCGTGGTCGCTGTGCCAAGACGCACGGGGCCACGAGCGATCGGCTTGGCGAAGGTCGTCAGCGGTTGTGGCACCGTGTCGTTTTCTAAGCGGGTGCCTTCCGCATCGACGGCCGACATTTCTGGCATGACCTCAGCTTGGATGATCGAACCATCGACCTGGCGAATGTCGAGCATGGTGCCCGGCTCAGACAGCAAATGGTCCACCTGGGCCAAGCAGATCGATCGATTCAGCGTCGGTGAATGACGGCTCGAGGTGATGCGGCCGGCAATGGTGCCATCAGGATGCATGATCTGGGTGGCTTCGACCGGCACGATGGTCGGATCGACCGGCTGGACGGCCACGAAGCGGGGCCCGGCCTGTTTCTGTTGCTGCCACAGCAGTTCGGGCTTCCCAACGAAATCGTCTTTGTCCAGCTTGACGGCCCAGTCGAGACCGGCACTGTAGGCCTGGGTTAGGCCGTCGGTGTCCTGGCCGACGATCAGATGGCCGGTTTCCAGACGCAATATACGCTGTGCCTCAATACCAAATGGACCAACGCCCAGGTCTTTGCCGACTTCAAGGAGGGTCTCCCAGACGTGCAGACCGTATGCGGCTGGCACGTGAATCTCATAGGAAAGTTCGCCGGTAAAGCCAATGCGCCACAGAATACAGTCATCCACGCCCGCGACTGTGCCGGTACGCACCTGCATGTACTTGAACGCATCCGCGGACAGATCCACGCCTTCGGTAAGCCGCGACAACAGGGTGCGGGCATGTGGCCCCGCGATGTTGATGCTCGTGTAGGCGGTGGTAACCGGAGTGGCGTTGACTTCCCATTCTGGGTAGTGAATCTGCAACCATTCTTCGATCCAGTCCCACACGCGACCTGCACCACCGGTCGTGGTGGTCAGCAGGTAGTGGTCTTCTGCCAGGTGGGCGGTGACCCCGTCGTCCATCACGACGCCATCTTCGGAGACCATTGCACCGTAGCGCACCTTGCCGATATCCAATTTGGACCACTTATTGATGTAGAGCAGGTTGAGCAGTTTCGGCACATCCGGGCCGCGCAGGTCAATCTTGCCCAGCGGGGTCACGTCGATGATGCCGACGGTTTCGCGGACGCGGCGCACTTCAGCTTCGGGATCGCCGTAGTGTTCTGGACGAATCCACTGGCCCGTCACCAGCGGAGTGGCTCCGTGGGCCTCGTGCCACGACTGGATCGATGAGTAGCGCACCGGATCATAGTTGCGCCCAGCCAGCGCGCCGAGGGCGACCGGTGAGTACATCGGACGCCACGTGGTCGTGCCGGTTTCGGCGATAGTTTTGCCGGTTGCTTCGGCGACAACGGCAATGAAGTTCACCAACTCCAGCTTGCCCTGCAACGGCCCCATGGTGACCGTCGTAAAGCGCTTGACGAGCTCTGCCGAGTCATAGCCCTCATTGACCGCGGAGACGAGATCTTTGGAGGTGATATCTTCCGAGTAATCCACGTACCCGTGCGTGGACGATCGGAAGAGTTCGGGGTGCTCGGGCACCGGCAGCGGTTCGATTTCGGGCAGGTCGGCTTGAGCCACCGCGTCGAGTTGGCCCGGCACCGTTGGGGTCGAAGCAATCACACGACCGCGTTCGGTCAGCGCATGTGCTGCCGCACGCTCACCGACGGAGGCACCGTGGTCGCGCAGTTGCTGAACGTCTCCATCGCCGGCAATCCCACCGGCTGCATAGACGCCCTCGTCGGTACCACCGGGCAAAAAGCGTGCGGCGCGTGGTTCATAGTAGGGCCGATCGCCGGACATGTTGAGCAGCGACGTCGGTGCAGTCCAGCCGACCGCGGTGACCAACAGGTCAGCGTCGACGCGTTGCCCCGAGGATAGTTCGACTGATTGCAGACGGCCACGGCCGCGAGCCCGCACGACGGTATCGCCCTTGCGCGCATCCACGACGGCCGCAACATCCACACCGGCCCGGCGCAGATCGTCAACGGCTGCATCGCCTTCGGGGTTCGCGGTTAACACGACAGCGCGGTCACCGGGGCGAATCGCATAGAGGTTGATGAGTCGGCGTGCTGCCGTCGAGAGCATCACGCCGGGCAGGTCATTGCCCTCAAAGACATATGGACGCTCAATGAGACCGGCGGCCACGACAAGGCTGCGAGCGCGGGTTTTGAGAATGCGTTCGGCCATGCCTGGTTTTGGTGAGCGCTGCACGACGGGGAGCCAGTTGTCGTCATAGCTTGCCGCCACGGTCGAGTTGGTGAGCACCCGAATATTCGGGTTGCTTTCCACCTCGGACGCGAGTTGACGTGCCAATACGCCGTCGGCCCAGCGTAGGTGACCGCCTAGCTCGTGTTCTTCTTCCACAAGCATCACTGACGCGCCGGTTGCTGCGGCGGCCAGCGCAGCTGACATGCCGGCGGGTCCACCACCTGCGACCACGACATCGGCGTGGGCGTAGCGTTTCTCGTAAATTTCGGCGGGTTCTTCTTCGGATACCACACCGCCGTGTACGAATCCGCGTAGTACCTTCTGGTAGAGCGGACGCAGGAAGTCTGGCTTCATGAAGGTCTTATAGTAGAAGCCCGGCGCAAAGAATCGGCTGCCCAGCTGGTTAATGGAGCGGATATCGTATTTCAGCGAGGGCCAGGTGTTTTGGGAGCTGGCGTTGATGCCTTCGGTGATCTGTCGGTGTGCACCGCGCACGTTGGGTTCGTCATCGATCTGCATGATGGTGCCCGGATCGTGCATCGAGGCGGTTAGGACGCTGCGGGGGATGTGCAGTTTCATACTGCGAGAGAAGATGCGCTCGCCAGCCGCATACAGTGCTGACACCACGGTGTCGCCCTCGAATCCGGTGTAGGTTTCGCCGTTCCAGGTGAAGGTAACGGGTTGGGACCGGTCGATTACCTCGTGGTTCTGGGTGGGCAGACGCCGAGGTTGAGCATTGTGTTCAGAGGGGGTCATCGAGGGTCTCCTTCGGAACGGAGGGCTTTATTGGCGTAGGTATCGCGGTGCAGGGTGAGGTATTGGCGACATCCCGCGGAATGAAACCACCGTTCTTCGGCGATACCCCAGGTGTTGTCGCGGAAGTACAGGTATTCGCGCCATGCTTTGGGATCGGCGGTCGCGACATCGGGACGCGGCGCTTTTTCGCCGAGCTGTCGAAATTCGGTGGCGTTGCGTAGCCCGCACCACGGGCAGTTAATTTGCATCATAACGTTGCTCCTTTTCGTGATTCGGGTTAGTGGCCAACCGCGGCGGCGCCCTTTTCGCCGACCAACCGGCCGGACGAGAAGCGGTCGAGACCGAAGCCTTTGATGATCTCTGGACGTTTTTGCGTGGCAATGTTTTCTGCCATGGCTTCACCGGCAACTGGACCGGCTTTGAAACCGTAGGTTCCCCAGCCGACATCAACGTAGAAGCCGTCAACCTCGGTTTCGCCCATAATGGGGGAGTAGTCGGGCGTCATATCGCATAGGCCTCCCCAGTGGCGCAGTAGGCGCATCTTCGACAGGGACGGCATCAAGCTCAGCACGTTGGTTGCGAGTCCTTCGACGAATTCCAAGGTGCCGCGCATCGAATATGAGGTGAACGGGTCGACGCTGGCGCCGAATACTAGTTCGCCGCGGTCGGTTTGGCTGACATAGACGTGCAATGTGCCGGAGACGACCACGGTGCCTAAGAATGGTTTGACCGGTTCGGTCACTGCGGCCTGCAGTGGGGAGGTGGTCACCGGCATACGGATGCCAGCCATATCGGAGATCAGCGAGGACCAACCGGCCGTAGCGTTCAGCGCCGTTTCGGTCGCGATATTGCCCTGTGAGGTTTTCACACCGGTGACTTTGCCGCCTTCGACATCGATACCGGTCACTTCGGTGTGCTGAATAATATGGACGCCCATCTCGTGTGCGGCGCGAGCATAACCCCAGACCACCGCATCGTGACGGATCGTACCGCCGGGTGGGTGGTACAGCGCCCCGAGCACCGGATACCGGGTGCTTTTCGACGTATCGATATACGGCACGAGTTCTTTGACCGCGTCGGCATCGATGACTTCCGAATTCACGCCCTGCACCTTGTTGACCTCGGCGCGCCAGCGCATCGTCCGCATGCCGCCGTCATCGTGCGCCAATGATAGGTGACCCATTTGAGCGAACATCAGGTTGAAATTCAATTCGCCTGAGAGCTCTTCGTAGAGTTTCAAGGAGCGATCGTAGAACTTCACGCCATCCGGGGTGAGATAGTTCGACCGCAGGATCGACGTATTACGGCCCGAACCGCCACCTCCGATGTAGCCCTTGTCGATCACCGCGATGTTCGTGATGCCATGGTTCTTGGCCAAATAGTATGCGGTGGCGAGCCCGTGGAGGCCACCACCGATGATCACCACATCGTAGCTACTCTTCATATCAGGCTGAGACCAAACCTCTGGCCAGCCTTCCTGGGACAACCCCTTGGAGAAGAGTTGGAACGCGGAATAGCGCGAACGTTGTTTGCCGGGCGTTGGATTATTCATCACGCGTATCAAGTCCTTTGTATACGAGAATGCTCGTACATATCGACGGTGTCGTATCGGGTATTTTGGACATCCCTGGTGACTGCGGAAAAGCCAGGTGAATGTCGCGCTAGCCAATCTTGAGTTGTGACCTTCACTACAGCTGACCCTAGGTTGCCACCGCGCGATATTCCTAGTCAAGGCTAGGGTCGCGTCAGGTGAGTTGCCTTTTATTAACCGTGATATAAGCTGCATTGCAGCATGCTTCGAGGTCAGAGCGGTCTCACGTTTGGGCGCGCGCTGCTCCCGAGCAACGGATCGTTTTAGAATAGGAAATGATGGGTTTGAAACCGGGAATGCTCGAGGCTCTTATCCGTGTACGGAGCACCATAATGCTGCTCCCCACCGCTCGAGTTTCAAGAACCTTCCCCATGCTGTTGATGGCCAGTGCGCTGGCTCTGAGCTTCACGAGTTGCGCTGCGAACACCGACGAGAGGGAATACTTGGATGCCCAGCAAGCTGAAGCTCGCAGTCTTGAACTGCTCGAAGAGCTTTCCGCCCAGGTGCCGACGGATGCAGTCGATACCAATGACCCGCTACCAGGACCGGGCGACGAGTCGCACAGTCCGAAGATCTGCGAAGGCGTAGACGGTGGAAATGCTGGGACACCAATGTACTATCCGGGTGAAATATCCATCCGCCTGATCGAAGATGCCGACGCTTCAGCCGTAGCCGAGAACATGATTGAGCAGTTGCAGGCCGATCACGCTTGGCGGACAAGCCAGAACCTGGCCGTGACCGAAGAAGATGACAACGCTCAGCGGGGACTGGTCACGGATGATGGCTATATGATTGCGATTCGGGCCCACGAGCACACCGACGGTCATGATGCACTCAATATTGCGGTGTGGAGCCCCTGCTACTCTGCCGATGACGGGCAGGGCGCCGATATTGGCGACTGAATTTTTCTGTTGTGAACACATGAAGAGAGGGCCGCGTGAGGGTCACTAAAAAAGTGGTGTTATGGACCGCTGGCATTTTGCTGGTTCCGGCGCTGGCGATCATCGGATGGTCGTATGCAGCGTTGAGCGATGACGGTCGTGACACCGCATCGGTCCTCCGAGTAATCGATGGAGACACTATAGACGTGGACTTGGACGGCGAGAAAACGCGGGTGCGATTGCTGAATATAGATACTCCGGAAACAAAACATCCCGATGAAGCCGTGCAATGTCTTGGGCCAGAGGCAAGCGATTTTCTAGAAGAACTTTTACCGACTGGTACTGAAGTGCAATTGGAGTATGACGTTGAGCGTGAAGACCATTATGGGCGGACACTTGCCGGAGTATTTCACGAGGATTCTTTGGTCAATTCGCAGATAGCCACGCAGGGACTGGGCGTGGCCGTGGTGTACGAACCAAACCGGAAATTCTATGACCAGGTCAAAGCTGCTGAACACAATGCAAGAAATCATCAGGCTGGCCTCTTCGACCCAGAAGTCGATTGTGCTTTGCCACAACAGTTGACGAACTTGCAAGACAATATTGACCAGGCTCCAGAGGACCTGCCGTCGGATGTAGCCGGTGTTGAAGAATCGCTTGAGACGTTAGCCCCTCTGCAAGCTCAGGTCGATGAGTACCTTTCCCTCCTTGCCGAGCTCAGTGACAATGATGGACCGCGTTTTTTAGCCTTGGTATACGCAGATCGTCTCGACGATTTTGAGAACCAGTTAGCTTCTCACCAATCGGCTCTCCAGGAGCGAGAAACAGCGCTGACGGAGCACAAAACGGAACTCGAGGCCGAGGCGGAACGTAAGCGCGAGGAAGAAGAACGGCAACGAGCCGAAGAGGAACGGCAGGAAGCCGCAGCGGAGGCGGAGCGTCAACGGCAGCAAGAAGCTGCAGAAGAGCAACAACAGCAGCAGGAAGCCGAGCGGCAGCGTCGTCAACAAGTTGAACCCGACCGAGGCCAAACACCAGACGTGCAAGAGCAACGAAGTGAAACCTCTGGTTCCTCCGGCTCGTCGGGTTCCACGAGCGGGTCATCCAGCAATTCTCGATCATCAAACGATTCGTCAGGTGGTTCAGGTTCCTCAGGAACGTCTGGCAGTGGGGCGCCGTCCGGGTATGGCACTGACGCGGATTATCCTGGCTATACAGGGCCCCGTTGCTACGCGCCAGGTGGACAGTACTGGCGGCCGTGTTAACGTCGATGGCTCAGCAGAGCTGTTCATCAACCATTCCAAATTATGTCTGAGTCAATACGATAGAAGCGTCAGGCTGATCGCCATCACGAGAGGTACCGATGACTGCTGCATTGCCCGAACTTGAGCCACAACTGATCGAATCCATGCACCAGCTCTATCGTGAACTGCATGCAGCACCCGAGTTGTCGATGCAGGAGCACGCCACCGCACATCGCCTGGAGGCATTCCTGGACGAACTCGACATCGAACACTTCCGTTGTGGTGGTACTGGTGTCGTGGGGATCTTGCGCAATGGTGACGGACCGACCGTGGCCTTCCGGGCCGATACTGACGGCCTCCCGGTTGCGGAAGACACCGGCCTCGAGTACGCTTCGACGGCTCGCGGACAACTCGACGACGGTACCGAGGTTCCGCTGATGCATGCTTGCGGGCACGATACTCACATGGCAACAGCCATGACCGCGATCCGCGTGCTGGTTGCCAACCCTGATGCCTGGGCAGGCACCCTGGTGATCATCTTTCAACCCGGAGAAGAAACTGCGGCCGGTGCCCAGGCCATGATTGAAGACGGGCTCTGGGAGAAGGCCCCGAAACCAGAGGTGGTCTACGGTCAACACGTCATGCCGAACCTGACCGGCACGATCAATTATTCGATCGGTGATGCAATGTCCATGGCGGACTCCTGGAAGGTCACCCTCTATGGTCGGGGATCGCACGGTTCACAGCCACAAGACTCGACGGACCCTATTGTCTTGGGTGCGCACATCATTACCCGCATTCAAGGCGTCGTGTCTCGAGAGATTGATCCGCGGGATGCCGCAGTGGTGACCGTGGGAACCTTTCACGCCGGTTTGAAAGAAAACATCATCCCGGCCACCGCAGAATTCACCCTCAACGTGCGCAATCTGGATGCCAGTACCCGGCAGGTTGTGTTGGCAGCATTGCGGCGCATTATTCAAGGCGAGGCCATGACTTCTGGAGCGCCCGAACCAAAGATCGAGGAACTTTCGACCTTTCCCCGGAACTACAATGACCCAACCGAAACCACCGCAGCCATGAGCGCGTTGAAGAACGAACTGGGTGAGAAAGCGGTCATCGAAACCGAGCCCCTCATGGGCTCTGAAGATTTTGGTGCGCTCGCTGCAGCCATCGAGGTACCAAGCGTCTTCTGGATGTACGGCGGGCATCCCCAAAAGCGCTTGGATGCCGGTCGAGTGCCAGTCAACCACTCGCCGTTCTTTGCTCCGGTAATGGAGCCGACACTGTCGACCGGGCTGCGCGCAGCACTTGCCGTCCTGCTGTCGAAATTAGGGCGATCGTAACTGGAAATTACTGGGCCCAGAACGTCGTAGAACCCCTCTTGAACTCCATGCAACGGGTAATGATGTCTCTGAGTAGGTCGTAGTTCACGTCTTGATTCCAACGAATCTGGAACTTCATTTTCGTGTGCCCGTACCCGGTCTCTTTGATGCGGCCGAGGTATTCGGACAAGACCTGTATTTCTGGAGCCACGGTGAAGTAGTTTTTGGCTGCACTGAACGCGATGATGAACGTACCGTTATGCGTCAGCATGGGCTGATTCCATTTGATCTCCAATTTCAGGTCCGGGAACTCACGCTGAGCCCACTCGATGACGTGCTGTAGTTTGGCACGATGATCTTCGTTGGGAACCGTCTCTAAAAATTCTTGCAGCGTATCCATGACACCAGCCTCCATATTGTGGTCATTTCCAATTGATGAATTGATCAATCGTTTGGAGTCGCGTAAGTTGTGTGAATATCATTACGTGATAACCAACACGATTCACACCGTATTGGGCACAGAAGAACGACTCCATGAACAACACTACGGCTCGTCGACGCCGCTTGGCACTCATCGGTTCAACCGCTGCAGCAGCAATGCTCGCACTCACCGCGTGTGGCGGAGATAACTCAGGTGATAGTGGTGCTGACGGTGAGCTGACTCCCGTCGAAGTCGGCGTTATTCCGATCGGCGATGTCGCCTCGATCTACGTTGGTCAGCAAGAGGGTATCTTTGAAGAACATGGCATCGATCTGACACTTACCCAAGCCCAAGGCGGTGTAGCGATTGTGCCAAGAGTGCAATCGGGCGATCTAGACTTCGGTTGTTCTAACGTCACCAGCTTGGTGATGGCCCGTTCCCAGGGGCTCCCGGTCCAGATTGTCGCTACCGGCCCGCAGACCACTGGTAGCCCGGATGAAGACTTTGCTGCTGTGATGGTCGACCCAGACTCAGGCATCGAGTCCATCACGGATCTCGAGGGCCAAACGCTTGCCGTCAACACCCTCAATAATATATTCGATTCCGTGATTTCCTCAGGCCTCGAAGATGAAGGTGGCGACGCCGATCAGGTTGAATTCGTCGAGATGGCTTTCCCGGATATGGTCGCCCAGTTAGAAGCCGGCAATGTCGATGCGATTTCTGCGGTTGACCCATTCGCAGTTATGGGTGATGAGGCTGGCCTTGAGCGGATTTACGGACCGTTCTCTGAGCCGGTCGAAGATCTCTCGATCGGCGGTTATTTCACGAATGAACAAATGCTTGCTGAAGACCCAGAACTCGTCGAGAACTTTACGGCTGCAATGAAAGAATCGCAGCAGTACGCAGAAGATAACCCGGATGTTGTGCGGGAAGTGATTACTGAATACACCGAATCTGACCCGGAGATCATCGAGCAAACGGCACTGCCCCGGTTCCCGCAGGAGCACCATCGCGAGTCCTTGCAGCAGATTATCGGCATTTCGGTAGACACGGGTCTGATCGACGAGCCCGTTGAGTTGGACGAACTCATTGTTGAAGGTGCCTAAAATGGGCTGTTAGGTCGTCGGCTATGAGCTGTTGCTAGCAAAACATAGGCGACGAGTAACCTGAGCTGCCAGCTCGGCTGGACTCTCAGGTAGTGGTAGAGCCTTGTTGATCCATAAGCTCGCAAGTCCATGCACAATGGAGAATGCTGCGTATGCATCAATTCGAAGTTCTGCTTCGTGGGCGGCAGACTGCTGTGTGGCAGTGGTGAGGGCGTTCGTGAGTGCATCCCATGTTGCATTGCGCGCGTCGTTGAGTCGAGAATCCGTGTCATCCAGGAGTCGTGGCTGCCACATGACCGTATAAAGGCCTGGATGTTCTAGCGCCCAACTGACGTATTCGACGCCCATGGCGTAGATATCCGATGGGTGTTTCGTGATCGCTGCCAGAAGCTGTTCGAGGCCTCGGGTAGATAGGGCAGAAAGCAGGCCTTGCCGCGTGGCGAAGTGATGTACCGGCGCTGAGTGACTCACGCCAGTTTTCCGTGCTAATGCTCGCAAGGTAATTGCTTCGGCGTTTGCTTCCTCCGCCATAAGTTCAGCTTCGTCTAATAGTGCGCAGCGCAAGTTGCCGTGGTGATAATCGCTCATGCCGTCAGCCTATCTAGACAGTGCAAAGATGTCATACTAGAATGATGTAGACGCTGTCTAGATTGGGTTGCCATGACACTCCTTCTTCCCCTTATGCTCACGTCACTGATCGTGCGCGCAGTCGGTAAACGGCTAAGCGCTCGCGGGTATAAATTTGCGGCTGCCTGGGATGACTGGCCCGCTGCGCTCGCTGCGGGTATGTCCGTGGTGTTCATCTGCACCGCTGTGACGCATTTCGTCGAACCTCAAAGGAGTGGGCTGATCGCAACGGCCCCCGGCTTGATTCCTGAACCGGGGCTCGCCGTGACCGCTACCGGGGTTATAGAGTTCGTGCTCGCGGCAGGGTTGCTCGTGCCGCGCACGAGGCGCCTATCCGCGTTGGCTGCCGTCGTGTTGTTGATTGCTCTGTTTCCCGCAAATGTTGTAGCTGCATCGGGCGTCGAACCTGCTGCGGCTCCTTCAACTGCGCTTTTACCACGAACAATTCTTCAGTTGATCTTTATCGTTTGCGTGGCCACACCGTTGTTTTCGCGAGGATTCTTTGTGAGAAGCGGTCCCTGCCATATTGGAGCTTCAGAGGCCTGACGGGTTGGCAACAAAACTCTCAAGGGTCTCATCGAGCCACGCTTCAACGGCTGCTTGGTTTTCCTGATCGACGCTGATGTGGACGAGCTCGAAGAGCTGAGGGCAGACTTTGAGCCCGCTTATGAAATCGGTCGAACGTCAATGATTTCACACGAGCCGTTGAATTGCGTAGCGTGGAGACAGTTATGCCTGTGCAACAGCAGGTCCCCGACCGGAAGTAATTTGAGGTATTGAGATGACACAGGACGCATTCCCCGAGCAGACTGACCTAGTAGAGAAGTTGATCGCCGCAACCGCGGGCGACACGAGCAATGAACAAGTTGTCGACGTCATCAATGCCTTCTTGAATTCCCAGGTGGTCTTCCCATCCGTGGATAAAGCCGGCGAAGATGGTTCCGTGAGCCCACTGATGCTGCAAGACAACGACGGCAATCCGGTGATGCCGCTCTTCACATCCCCAGAAGGCATCCCAGAAGATTTTACCGAGGCTGCCCCACACGCCAGTGTGGTTCCAGGCTCTGCGATCATCCAGTCGATTACCGATGCTGGTCTCGTGATCGATTTCGGTGCCGACCACCAGTTCGGTCTGTCGCAGGAACAAGTCGAAGCGGTTCGCAACGAGATCGTTTCACAGATGAGCGACGGGCAAGAGTAAAGACTTTTCTCGACGTTGTTGAGACATAGAAAAGGTGCCTCGGGGATTCCCTGAGGCACCTTTTCTGTGTCTGCACAATTATTAGATGTGGGTCTCGATCTCTGCGTCACGCCGGAGTTCTTCGAGGTGCGCGCTGACCACTTCGTTTTCTTTCTGCATGGTGGCCTGCTCCTCTAACTGAGGTTTCAGCTCCTCAAAATCAGGCACTTCTTGCTCTTGGCCTTCTTCGGCCTGCTCATTCATGGCTTCGATTTGTTCGACCTGTGTGTCGTACATTTCTTGGAGCTCATCATCAGATGGCTCCTCAGCATCGAGGGTGTCCACGACCTGTTGCATCTTCACTTCCTTCTGGACGTCCTCACGAACCTGTTCCTCGTCCAGACCCTGTTCCTCGAACTGGGCTACGAGGTCATCGGAAGATTCCATGCCGTTTTCTTCGGCCATGGTGGACAGGTATTCATCAACGTCTTCGTCAGAAGCGCTAAAGCCCTGCTCGTCGGCCTCAGACACCAACAGCTCACTGTTGATCATCATGTCTAACGCCTGCTCTTTGATCTGCGCTTCATCTGGCTGTTCACCGGTCATCTGCGCCTGCATTGCCAGCTGCTGATACTGTGCCTCGTAGTTTTGCGAGAACGTGTCGCCAGAGATTTCTTCGCCATTGACCTCGGCTACCACGTCCGGAATATCTTCAAGGTTTGGTTCAGGCATGCCTTCCTGACCCTGCTGACCTTGTTGTTCCGACTGTGCTGCATCATCGCCTCCGGCATTTTCTTCGCCGTCAGCACCGCATGCCGCCAGGCTGAATGCTGCCGCGACTGCCGCGATGCTCAGGAGCAACTTCTTTGGCATAGGGGATACTTCCTTTGTCGTTCGAAAATCTGAGTATGCACGACGCTAACAAAGGATGCTGAGTGCGCTGTCCAGTGTCTTGCCAGCGCGCACCCAGTGACGATGGCCTCATGCAATTGAACTTCACTGAGCGGTCACACAGCGTTCACCCGAGAAGGGGCATTGTGTTCACAGAATCCTCTTACGGTGGACGCATCGTCCAAAACGTTTACCCCGACAGGAATCTGTGTGAGACCGAGTATCATTTTTGATTTTGACGGAACCCTGGCCATCGGCCACGGTCCGGTGCTTGCGTACGCGCGGTTTGTAGCTGACGCTGCGGGCCCGCAATTTGTTGAGCGAGTCGAATCCGAACTCGCCAATTACGACGCCGGCGCCACCGAGTATCGCGATGGATACAACATCGTCGCATCGCTCGCAGAGGCCGACGGGGTAGACGACCAGACGATGGCGGCCGCCTATATTCGCAGCCGTGAAGAACTCGGCACGCGCAGCGCCCCGGTCAGGTCCATGCCCGGACTCGACGATTTTCTATCCCGCATCGGTCAACATGCACGACTCGTGCTGGCGACCAACGCCCCGCAGGAAGGCGTCGGACGGGTACTCGAAAACTGGGGCGTACAAGACAGCTTCGACGAACTACACTTCAGGGTCGGCAAACCCGCCGGGCTGAAGGCCATCGTTGAAGTCGAGCTAGCCGAGGGACCTGTCCTTGCTGTGGGGGACATCGTTGAATACGACCTTGCACCGGCATTAGCACTCGGTGCCGATACGGCGCTTGTCGGTGCCACCGCAGCGACCTCCACCGCGCAAGTCACAATGCGTGATGCTTCACTGGAAAACCTCGTATCAGCCATCCACACATGGGCTGTCCAAGCGGCAGCCCCCGCCTCTTCTGCACTTCCCACAACTTCCGAAAGGTCATCCCATCATGCGTAAATCTCCTCTTGTCACGCTCAGCACACTCGCCCTCGGTGCACTCGCACTGTCTGGCTGCGGTAGTGAGCCCGATGCCGATACCAGCGGTGCCGAGGGCGAATGGCCAGAATCCATCACCCTATCCCTAGTCCCCTCGACCGAAGGTGAAGACCTCGCCGAAGCACTCGACCCATTAACTGGGTATTTGTCGGAGAACCTTGGCATTGACGTCGAAGGAGTTGTGGCGACCGACTACGCCGCCACAGTCGAAGCACTAGGAGCCGACCAGGCCCAGGTCGCCATCACCGACGCAGGATCCCTCTACAACGCCATCGAACAGCATGATGCCGAACTCATTCTGCGCGACGTCCGCTTTGGCGCGACCTCCTACGCAGCGGTTGGCTACACCAATAACCCCGACAAATACTGCGAAGATGAACCAGTCATGGCCACCTATGATGCTGCCGGAACCGAAATGGCATACTGCAACGGCATCGAAGCAGCAGGCGAGTCTGCGACCGGCGACGGTCCGGCTGGCACCGATGCCCTGGCAAACATCGATGCGGGTACCGAGGTTGCACTACAGGCTGCAACCTCTCCTGCCGGATACCAATATCCCATCGTGGCCATGCAAGACGCTGGTGTCGATACCGATAATGACATCGTCGAGGTTCCCGTCGATGGCAACAACAATGCGGTGCTGGCCGTGCATAACGGTGACGCAGAAGTCAGCTTTGGGTACTGGGACGCCCGCGACTCGATCGTCGAAGAAGCTCCAGAAGCCGCCGAGGACGTGGTCGCATTTTCCTACACCGAGATGATTCCAAATGGTGGCGTAGCAGTCACCAACACACTGCCCGATGATCTCGTGGCCGAGTTGACGACGCTGATGGATGAGTACGCCGAATCCTCGGATGAAGCAGCCGATGTGATGTATGACCTCGTCGGACTGTCCGACTGGACGGCTGAAACCGGTGACGAAGAAATCGCACGCTACGGCGAGATCCTCGAAATGTTTGCCAACTAACCTGCGGATTGATGGAGACTGCTCATGCACACCGACACACGCACACAACACACTGATGACGGTACTTCGGCCACCTCCTGGCAGGTCGACCTCGATGCGGTCTCTGTGACCTACCCGAACGGCACACGAGCGTTGTCCGATGTGTCACTGCGGATCGAACCCGGCGAGATGGTCTCCATCATCGGCCTGTCTGGATCAGGAAAATCCACCTTGATCCGCACCATCAACGGGCTCGTGGAGGCCACCGAGGGCAAGGTCACCGTAGGTCCGCATCAGATCAATACGCTCAGCGGGCGCACACTTCGCGATGCCCGGGGCCAGATCGGCATGATCTTCCAGGGATTCAATCTGGCAGAACGTACCGATGTGTTTCATAACGTGCTGGTCGGACGGTTCGCCCACCTGCCCTGGTGGCGCACGCTGCTGGATCTCCCCACTCAACATGATCGCGATATTGTGCTGCGTTCACTCGATTCCGTGGGCATCTTGGATAAGATGTGGGCCCGTGGCGGGGCACTGTCCGGTGGGCAGAAGCAACGCGTTGCGATCGCTCGCGCACTATCGCAAGAACCAAGTTTGATGCTCGCTGACGAACCGGTCGCCAGTCTTGACCCACCGACCGCACATTCGGTCATGGGTGATCTGCTGCGCATCAACAAGGAGCAGGGGCTCACGGTGCTGGTCAACCTGCACCTGATGGACTTGGCCAAGCAGTACACCACCAGACTCATCGGGCTGCGCAACGGGCAACTCGTCTACGACGGCCCGATTCATGATGCTACCGATGCCCACTTCGAGCAGATTTACGGCCGCCCCATCCAATCGCGCGATGTACTGGGAGATGGCGTATGACCACGGTGACGCCTCCCTCCCCGACACACCAAAATGTGCGCGACCGGGTGCCACGAAAACCGCGCAACGTCGGACGCAATGTGCTGGTGGTCTTGGGGTTCGTGGTGTTTACCATTGCCACCACCGTCCCGTCGATCGGTGGTATTGACGTAGATATCGCCTCGATCGTGCAGAATTGGCGCAACGGCTACGACAAACTGTTGCAAATGCTGCAGCCAAACTTCGAGTTTCTGAGCCGCACCTGGCGGCCGATGCTCGAAACCCTACAGATGGCGCTGGTCGGTGCCGTCGCCTCGGCACTTGTCTCGATACCGCTGACGCTCTGGGCCGCCAAACCCACCAACCCGAAATCTTTGGCTCGCGGTCTCACGCGCACGATCATCAACATCATCCGCTCGGTGCCTGATCTCGTGTACGCGACCGTGTTGGTAGCGATGGTCGGGGTGGGCGCGTTGCCCGGTGTCCTGACACTGTTCCTGTTCAACATCGGCATCGTGGTCAAGCTCGTCTCCGAAGCGATCGACTCCGCCGATCACTCGTATATGGAAGCTGGTCGTGCTGCCGGAGGCACCCAGTTCCAGATCAACCGGGTGACGGCGCTACCGCAGAGCTGGCCGCTGTTTGCCAACCAGTGGCTGTACACGCTCGAGTTGAACGTCCGGATCTCTGCCATTCTCGGCATCGTCGGGGCAGGCGGCATTGGCCGGCTGCTGGACGAGCGTCGATCCTTCTACGCCTACTCCGATGTCTCCGTCGTGATTCTCCAGATTCTCGTCGTGGTGATCGCCATCGAGCTGCTGTCCAACGTGGTACGAAAGAGGCTTGTGTAATGACGCTGCTGACACCAACCTCCCGGCGCGAGGGCCAACACGTCACCACCACGCCGACGCCCCCAACGCGGCCGTCAAAATTGTGGTCCACGCTCATCGCGATCGTGGTTGCCCTTGTCATCCTGGTGGCCACCGGCACGCTCGACATCCAGTGGCGCGATCTGCCAGAAATGCCCGGTCAGATCTGGCATTACCTACAACTGATGTTCACGTCCCCGGACTGGGATCGACTGCCGCGTGCACTTTTTGAAATGTGGCGTTCTATCTCGATGGCGTGGATCGGCGCCATCCTGTGTGTGGTGGTGTCGATCCCCCTGGGGATGTTGGCCGCCGACGGTGTCGGGCCCGCTTGGTTGCGCACCACGCTGCGCGTCATCTTTGCGGTCATCCGCGCGTTTCCAGAAGTCATCATCGCCATCATCTTGCTCACCGTGACCGGGCTGACGCCATTTACCGGTGCACTCGCCCTGGCTATTTCAGGGATCGGGCAACAGAGTAAGTGGACCTACGAGACGATCGAATCGTTGCCAACCGGCTCCACCGAGGCCGTGCGTGCCGCGGGAGGCAACGTGGCCGAAGTGACCCGCTGGGCACTGTGGCCCGCCGCCGCACCATCCATTATTTCGTTTGCGCTGTATCGCTTCGAAATCAACATTCGTACCTCTGCTGTGCTCGGCCTGATCGGGGCGGGCGGCATTGGCAGTATGCTGGCCAACTATACGAATTACCGCGAATGGGAAACCGTCGGTGTGCTGCTGATCGTCGTCGTGGTCATCACGATGATTGTCGATACGATTTCTGGCGCGATTCGTCGCCGCATTATGGAAGGGAGCCGTGCTCGTGTCGTGGCAACAGACCTCTGATACCCCACCGAGCGCGCGGATGGCGTCGCTTGCTCCCTCGCTCCAGCCCAACCAGCGACGCGTCATTGAAGCCATTATGGCGGATCGAGCCGCCACCGTTGAGTACACGGCGCAAGTCCTGGCAGAACAGGTCGGGGTGGGACGCACCACCGTGATCCGCACCGCCCAGTCGCTGGGCTACGACGGGTTTCCTCAGTTGCGGGTGGCCCTCGTACAAGAACTCGCACTGGAGCAGAATGCGTCGCCGCCTGCCGATCATGCAACCTCTTCAAAGCTCGGTGAACTGCGTGCCGGGGTGACGAATTTTGGCGTCGGGCTGGCAGGTGCAACATCGGCGCTGACCGAAGAGGCACTGCGGGAGTGTATTCGCCTCTTCGACGAGGCTGACCGTGTGCTGGTCATTGCTCATGGCTTGTCGAGCCCATTGGGGCTTGACCTTGTGCAGCGGCTGAACTCCATGGGCCGGTCGGCAGAAATACAATACGACACGGTCTCTGAGCAGATTATCGCACACCAGCTGGGGCCGAAATCGGTGTGCTTCGGTTACTCAGGGTCGGGTGCAAATAAAGCGACCCTCGATGCGATGCGAGCGGCCAAGCTGGGCGGTGCAAACGTCGTGGCCATGACGTCGTTTGCGGGCTCGGCTTTGGCCGAGATTGCCGACGTGACGTTGGTGGTACCGCCCACGAGTGATTCGTTTCAGGATGAACTCATCCGTACTTCGCGGGCGACGTTGATGTTGATCACCGAACAGCTCGTGGATATCTTGATTGCGTATCGGGGTGCCAACGGGCGTGAAGCGCTGTTGACATCACTGTCGATGCTGGGGGATGCCCTGCAGGAGTAGTGTCGGCCCCTGGGTTACTGTCTTGCAAATCCCGTCGCGTACGGTACCCCGGCTGCTTTGCCCTGGGCGGCGAGCATCTCGGGGATGAAGTCCTTGGGTGCTGGATGATCCGGCAGATCTGCCAAGTACTCGCGGTGTGCACTCAGAGAAGCCACGGCTTGCTCAACGGCGTTTTGAGAAATCTCAACGTAGTGTGTGGGCTCGGTGCCGGTCAACAGCAGTGTATCGGTCTCCCAGGCGGTGAGCCCCTCATGGAACTGTTCGGTGTACAGCCACTGGTTCCCGGCATCCCGTGCGGCATCGATGGTAGCCAATCCCACGGCGCGGTGATCAGCATGATCCAGCCCCCCAGGGGACACGGACCTCTCCTGCACCGCTGATAATCACATCGGGCTGGAATGCCCGAATCACGTAGGCAATGGCCTTGCGCAGCTCGATGCCATATTCAACCTGGCCATCGGGAAAATCGAGAATCTGCAGGTGATCTACTCCGACGATGTCGCAGGCTTCGCGTTGTTCAGCAGCACGGAGCTTGCGCGCTTCAATCGGCGGGCGTTGCATACCGGCTTCGCCCGCCGTGACTAACAGGTAGCCAACCTCAATATCTTGCTCGGTCCACATCGAGACCGCCGCAGACGTGCCATATTCAGCATCGTCTGGGTGGGCGACCACTACCAGGACCCGTTGGAAAGAGCTGTTGTCGAGCGGTTTGAGGGCAGCGGTTGCGGATTCAGAATAATCGACCATGTGCCCACCCTACGGGGTTTAGCCCACTTTCATCTCGCCGAGTTCGTCCCAGTGCTCACCGTCAATGAGCATATTGCGGACCTTTGGCGTCTCTTGCAGCAGTTGCGGCAGATCTTCTTGTGCTTTGCGGAAGTGCTCTGACGTCACGTGCGCTTCAGCGGCATCGTCCTTGAATGCTTCCAGCAGGACATATTCATTGGGGTCTTCTACACTTCGTGACCAGTCGAACCAGAGGTTACCTGGTTCGGCGCGCGAGGCTTCAGTAAAGTCTCGGGTGTGCTCGGGCCACTGGTCGGCGTATTCTGGTTTGACCTTGAATTTTGCGGCGATGAATATCATCGGTTGCCTCACTCTCTAGAAAAATGTGTTGCTGGGCCGGGCCAGTTGCGAACCCGCCTTCTATCTAAGGTTCGCAGGGTGCGGGGACAGGCGCAAACACTGACTTCACATTTCTGCCTGGATTCTCAACAGTGCCGCGCGGGATTGTCCAACAAGTGCGTTTGCCGCGCGGCTCGGGCAGCGGTTCTGACAACCTATCGTTTTCGCTCTGCGAAGCCGTCGATGGGTTTGGAAGACGTCGAGTTATGTTCATGCTCGGCTGTTCCCAGCTGGCTTGTGTAGCCGGTGTGGGGCGCAACCATGCCTTATGGGTGGTTGAGGCTGAGGCGATAGAAGTGCCTGGCTGTGGTTTCGTGATGCCGCATCTTGCGCAGATCTAAGGCCACGAGTAGGTGAATCGCGAGGGTTTTGGCAAGCGTCGTTTTTCGCTATTATCGAACACGCGGCTGACGGCGGTGTAAATTTTTTGCGCGAAGTCACTTTTTCTACACCAGTTATGCCCGAACCATTCAAGCAACGTTTCCGCCAGGTATATTTCGTCGATATCTGCCATATCGCCATCACTTTTAGGGCGTGCCCGACCGGAGGTCAGTGCTCACTGGCAAATGGTGATTATGGTGGTCGAAAACCCATTACGAGATCCGCCGGATAGGGCGTCGTCGCTACCAACAGCAACTTAAGAGGCTGAGTGAATCTGCAGGTTTTTGGGGCTGTAGTGATGGAGTTTTGGCTAAACCTAGACGTGCAATCGGGTCAGCGCTATTATTGTGACGCAAGTAACACTCCAAGTCAACCATTCTTGCACCCAAAATGATCGTTCCGAGTCTCGTAACACGAAAGGTGCGTCATGTCCACAGCTAATTTGCGCTCTATGGGCGCATGATTTCGCGGTTGACACCGTCTCAAGCGGCTGGAAAAGTTACCTGTCATCACTGAGTCAACCTCAGATACTTATGTCAGAAAGAAGTTCGTTGTTCCCTATGAGCAAAGAACGACCACTGAGTCCAACATCACTGAAGGAGCAGTCCGTGGCACAACCCCAGTCTGTAGAAGATGTCAAAAAACTAATCAAAGAGCACGACATTGAATTTATCTTTGCCTCGTTCACCGAGGTGCAAGGCAAATCAAGTGCCAAACTGGTCCCTGCAAGCCAGGTCGATGCACTCTTTACCGAGGGAGTCGGGTTCGCGGGCTTTGCTGCGGGACACATTGGCCAGGGCCCACAGAGCCCGGACGTTGAGATTATTCCTGACCCGAAGACGTTCCGAATCGTCCCTTGGAAGAAGGGCCTGGCGCACGTTATTGGCAACGTGACCGTTGAAGGCGAACCATGGGAATACTGCCCACGCACCATCCTGCAGAACCAGATGGAAAAGGCGAAAGAGCAGGGCTACGTGTTCAAGCTGGGGTTCGAAGCTGAATTCATGCTCGTTGACTATGACGACGACGGCACGCTAAAGGTCGCCGACAAATACGACAACTGGGGTCGCCCTTGCTACGATGTCAAGGCTTTGACTCGTCAGTACGAACTCATGACCAGCATTTCGAAATACGTGACCGAGCTCGGCTGGGACAACTACGCAGTCGACCACGAAGACGGCAACGGCCAGTTCGAAATCAACGTCACGTTCGCGGATGCACTCGAAACAGCTGACCGTGCGATCTTCTTCCGTTACATGGTGGACTCATTGGCTGAGCAGTACGGCATGATCGCGACCTTCATGCCGAAACCATTCACCGATAACACCGGTAATGGCTTCCACTACACCATGAGCCTGTGGGATAGTGAAACTGACGAAAACCTGTTCTTGGACGAAAACGATCCACGTGGCCTGGATCTGTCAGAACTGGGCTACCAGTTCTCCGCCGGCATCCTGGATCACGCACGCGGCTACATGGCTATGGTTGCACCAACCGTCAACTCGTATAAGCGATTGAAAGCCGGTACTGAACTCATCCGTACCTGGGTGCCAGTTGCCATCACCTACGGTGGCAATAACCGTACACAGATGCTGCGTATTGCACGCCCCGGTGCTATTGAAGACCGCACGCCAGACTTCGCAGGCAGCCCATATCTCGGCTTCACTGCAGCCCTCGCAGCTGGCCTGGACGGTGTGAACCGGAAACTGGATCCGGGCGAACCAAACGACATGGACCTCTACATTGCACCGCAGAAAGAAATCCAGCGTCGCAAGATTCAGATGTTGCCGCACTCCCTGATGGAATCAGTGCACTACCTCTGTGAAGATGACGTGCTGCGCGAAGCATTCGGTGACGTACCAGTTGATGGCCCATACGGCGAACCGTCGGATGACACCGAATCATTTGTGGATTACTACGCGCGGATCAAACGCGCCGAGTACCACGAGGTCACCGATGAGGTCACCACGCACGAAATCGCCCGCTACCTGCGTTTCCCATAAATCAGATAGTCACGGACGGAAATAGGGAGAAGTGACATCATGAATACAGTTTCTCAAGTACTCACAAATGTACAGGCCTCCGTGTCGGAGATCAGCGACCAAAGTGCGGAGCTCTTTCAGTTCCATCGTGGTCAAGACGTCGTCTTTATGCTCATGCTCGTAGCATTCTTGATGATGTTTATCAGACGCTACGAGTGGGGAGTGGCATTGGCGACACTGTTGGTTTTTGCCACAGTGTTTCCGCTCTACATCTTTGCGCAACAAGTCTTCTTCGATGCTGAGATGGGCGTGGGGCTGGTCATTGGCGCGGCCTTTGCCGCGATAACCCTGGTTATCGCCATCGGGGTGTTCTTGGGTCACATCTCCACTATTTCCTACCTTATTGTCGGGATCCTATTCGTCCCGTCATACATGATCATCGAGTGGTTTCTTTTCGAAGCGCTCCAAGGCACTTTGGATGCCGGCGGTTCCATCCTGGTGCATATGTTCGCCGCATACTGGGGCTGGGGTGTCATTCTTGGTTTGCGTAATAAGGCGGTCAACGACGAGCCAGCCGACACAAGCGTGCACTCCGTGTCATTTGTCTGGTTAGCATCGATGTTGCTCATGGTCCTGTGGCCGTCATTTGTCACAGCACTGGTCGAGCCTGAATACATCATCCTAGGACTTTCGAACACCTACTTAGCTATGGTCGGTTCGATCCTGACAACCTACGTGTTGCTCTGGGCCTTGAAGCGGACTATTGATCCGTTGGTGTTCACCTACGCCATCCTGGCCGGTGGCGTCGCAATCGGTGCCAGCGTCGATCTCGTGACTACATGGCAGGCCTGGTTGATCGGTTTAGTCGCCGGTGCAGTTTCGACGCTCTCGTTCGTATTCCTTGACGAATGGCTAAGAGCAAAAACGGGAGTCTGGGACACCATGGGTGTGCATAACCTCCACGGTGTACCAGGGATTCTCGGCGGTCTGATGCCGATTGCCTTCGGGCATGCCGGAGGAACACAGGCTATTGCGGTAGTAGGCACGATTGTGATTGCCCTGGTCCTCGGGTTTATCGTCGGTCTTATCCTGAAGGTTATGCCGAAACCGACTAAGATGCTTGATGATGTCGAGGCGTTCCCCGCCGAAGAGATGCGGGCTACCGATCCTGCCTAAGGTAGACGAACTTAGAGTAGCTCTACAATTTATAACCACTTAGAACAAAACATTAGGAGGTCTATCCATGTGTGGAATCGCTGGAATCCACCTGCGTGATGAGTCACTCTATCCGCAGTTAGGTTCACTCCTGCATGAGATGGTCGAAGGAATCGTCGTACGCGGGCCAGACTCTGCTGGCGTCGCGCTTTACGGTGACCGTGAGCGTTTGCCCGAGAACTATTCATCCGTATCCATGCTGAGCGCACCGGAAGATATCGTCGAACGCGTCCGAGCCAAACTGCCCGACGCTGATGTCAGCGGCGAAGAAATGGCCGAGACGAGCTACATTCGCGCAAAGGTTGCTAGCAAAGAGCTCGTCAAAGTCATCCGCGAAGTTGCACCCGAAGCCCGCCAAATTGGCACCGGCGATGACATGGTCGTTTATAAAGGTGTTGGCCATCCGATGGATCTCGCCGAAGAATTCCGTCTCGGGGAGACCACCGGTTGGCAGGGCGTCATCCATACGCGTCTTGCAACGGAGTCCGCTGTGGATGCTGAAGGCGCACACCCATACTCCGTAGGCACCGGACTGTCCCTGGTACACAACGGATCATTCTCCAACCACTCGACCATCCGCCGCGAACTGCAGGATGCTGGCGTGGAGTTTAACTCTCAGAATGACACTGAGGTTGCTGCCCAGTACATTTCCTACCGTATGGAAGAAAAAGGCGAGGATCTAGATACCGCGATCCGCGCGCTCAGTGAGACCTTCGACGGCTTCTACACCCTGCTTGTGACCACCCAAGATGGCTTCGCCGTTGCCCGTGACGAATTCGCGTGCAAGCCTGCCATCGTTGCCGAGCACCCAAACTGGGTAGCTATGGCTTCGGAGTTCCAGGCCATGGCCCATCTGCCAGGCATTGAAGATGCAGAAATTTTCGAACCAGAGCCAGGGAAGGTCTACACATGGAATCGCTAACAGACACCACAGTAGAAGTTGACCTGAACGAAAAATCTGTTCGAGACCTCAACGCAGCACTGCACGCACCAACCGCGAAGAGCTACAAAGTCACCAACCCACGGGGTGTGCACTCGGTAGCCGTAGGCGTCAAAGACGATATCGACGTCGTGATCGACGGAGATGTAGGGTACTACTGCGCGGGCATGCACCAAAACGGCAACATCACCGTCACCGGTATGGCAGGTCCCGGCGTTGCCGAAAACATGATGTCGGGCAAGGTCCATATCAACGGTCACGCCTCCCAATCAGCAGCAGCTACCGCCCACGGCGGACTGCTCGTGGTTGACGGCAACGCGTCAACGCGTTGTGGCATCTCGCTCAAAGGTGGCGACATTGTCGTCAAAGGCAATATCGGCGGTCTCAGCGCATTCATGGCCCAGGCCGGCCGTATGGTCGTGTGTGGCGATGCCGGTGAAGCACTGGGCGACTCGATTTTTGAAGCTCGCCTGTACGTACGCGGTAGCGTCGCATCCCTCGGCGCCGACTGCATCGCCAAAGAAATGCGCGACGAACACCGGCAAGAGCTGGTACAGCTGTTGAAAGATGCGGGCATGGAAGACGAAGCCAACGATGCTGACTACGTCGACTCCTTTACCCGCTACGGCTCTGCGCGTACCCTGTACCACTTCAATTCTGGAGAGTAAATGAGAAGTCCTGAAGATCGTGGACTCCGCGAGTCCGCCATTTTTAACAAAGCGTCCATCGCTGCCATCCAGCATGCTGCCGACACGGGCGTGTACGACATCCGCGGTTGGGGCGCCAAGCGCGACGTGCCACACTTTGACGACTTGCTGTTCCTGGGGTCTGCCATCTCGCGTTACCCCATGGAAGGCTATCGCGAACGCTGTGATACCGACGTCACCATGGGTGCTGACACTGCATCACAACCCATGGAACTCGACATTCCGATTACGATTGCCGGTATGAGCTTCGGCGCGCTGTCTGCCCAGGCAAAGGAAGCCCTGGGCCGCGGCGCATCCGCCATGGGAACCTCAACAACCACCGGTGACGGCGGTATGACCGACGAAGAGCGTCATCATTCCTCCAAGCTGGTCTACCAGCTGCTGCCATCGCGCTACGGCATGAACCCAGATCACCTGCGCCAAGCAGACGCGATCGAGGTTGTTGTCAGCCAGGGTGCAAAACCAGGCGGAAGCGGTATGCTGCTGGGCCAAAAGATTTCCGAGCGTGTTGCCGAGATGCGCACCCTGCCACAGGGCATCGACCAGCGCAGCGCATGCCGTCACCCAGACTGGACCGGACCAGACGACCTGACACTGAAGATCGAAGAACTTCGCGAAATCACCGACTGGAAAGTCCCAATCCACGTCAAAGTGGCTGCCTCACGTCCCTACTACGACACGAAGCTGGCCGTTGCCGCCGGCGCTGACGTCGTCGTGGTTGACGGCATGCAGGGCGGTACCGCTGCGACCCAGGAAGTGTTCATCGAACACGTTGGCATTCCGACCCTTGCTGCCATCCGACCAGCCGTCGAAGCACTCAAGGAAATGGGCGTCCACCGCAAAGTGAAGCTCATCATCTCCGGTGGTATTCGCACCGGCGCGGACGTCGCCAAGGCTCTGGCACTGGGCGCAGATACCGTCGCCATCGGCACTGCGGCCCTCATCGCGCTGGGTGACAATGACCCACGCTGGGCCGAGGAGTACGAGCAAATCGGTTCGGCTGCCGGCTACTACGACGACTTCCACGAAGGTCGCGACCCTGCCGGAATTACCACGCAGGACCCCGAACTCTCCAAGCGCCTGGATCCGGTAGCAGCAGGTAAACGCCTCGCGAACTACCTGCAGGTGCTGACTCTGGAAGCCCAGACCATCGCGCGTGCCTGCGGGAAATCACACGTGACGCACCTCGAGCCAGAAGACCTCGTCGCACTCACCATTGAGTCGTCTGCGATGACCGGTCTGCCACTGGCCGGAACCAACTGGGTCCCGGGACAAGACGGTGGGCTGTAACTCCTGACATAGTGCAGAGAGACAGCGCCGAGAGATAGCAACGCTGATGCCGTCCGAGGGAATCACCTCGGGCGGCATCACTGCATTTGAAGACGTTTTGGTTTCGGCTAGGTGCCACAGAACGTCTGGTAATTCAACGCAAACGCCATCGAAGCTGGCTGTTCAAACCGCTCAAGGGCCGCCCTGCGCGTGTAGGGATCCGTCACGGCAGCCGCCAAGGTATTGAACGTTTCGTAGTTCCGATCGGTCACAGCATCCTCGATCGCATCCTCCACGAGATGATTGCGCGGAATATAGACCGGGTTATGCTTCGCGACCGCCTCTACATCAGGACGCATATCTAACCAACGCCGATACCAAGCTGATAACTCTAACGAGATTTCGGCGGGAATCTCACCCGACTCCGCGATCCGTGCAAGTCCTGCAAAGAACGACGTGAAATCCGTGTCCGTAGCCCGCAGCTGTTCTAATACTTCGGTGCCCAGACTGGCGCCATCCTCGACATCGGAAATACCCAGACGGCGCACAAAGCCTGTAGCCCATGCCTGGGAGTAGATCGAGCGAAAGCACACCACGGTTTCCGTTGCGGCAGTGACCGCCTCATCTTGAGTCAAGAGTTGTTCATCACCCGGCTGCATGATGACGGGTAACAGTGCCTCGGCGAAGCGAGAAAGATTCCATTCGGCGATGACCGGCTGATTCCCGTAGGCATACCGTCCCGCGAAATCGATCGACGAAAACACCGCATTGGGATCGAAAGCATCGAGAAAGGCCACCGGACCGAAGTCAATCGAATGCCCCGCGATCGTCATATTATCGGTGTTCATCACCCCGTGGATCAGGCCCGCGTGCATCCACGATGCCAACAGCTGCGCCTGACGGGCCACCACGTGCTCTAACAGGGCGAGTGCAGGGTTCTCGGCCTCAACATGCGGATAATGACGCGTCAGACTGTAATTCGTCACCCGTTGGAGCAACTCCAAGTCCTTTTTGGCGCGGACATATTCAAACGTCCCGACGCGAATGTGGGACGGGCCCGTACGGACGAGGACCGCAGCGGGCTGTTCGGCCTCCCGCAAGATGGTGTTGCCGGTGGTGATCACGGCCAGCGCGCGGGAGGTTGAAATGCCCAGCGCATACACGGCCTCGGAGATCAGATACTCGCGCAGCATAGGGCCCAGTGCCGCGTACCCGTCAGAGCCAGGACGAGAAAAAGGTGTGGGACCGCTGCCCTTCAGATGGATGTCGATCAGCTGGTCATCGACGGTCAGTTCCCCGGTGAGCACGGCACGACCATCGCCGAGTAACGGAACGTAGCCACCGAATTGGTGGCCGGCATACGCCTGGGCGAAGGGCTCGGTGGAATCGGGCAGCGTGTGGCCCAACAGAAAGTCGATGCCCTCGCCCGTGGTGAGCCATGCGGGATCGAGGCCGATCTCGATGGCGAGTTCGTGGTTGAGTAGCACCAGCTGAGGGTCGGGTGTCGGAGCAGGTGTGGCGTGCCGGACGAGCTCAGGGAACGCATCGGCATACTGTGAGGTGAGATGTGGGAGGCTCATAACCGCTCCTTAAAGTTTGGTTGCCTCACACAATAGTCACCTCAAGCGGCCGCGGATAGGGGATGAGTCACGGGTGAACACAAAACGGCCCGTGCGGTTAGTGGCCCTGGAAGGCTTCGGCCAACCACCACGAGCCGCCATCGTTGGCGATCTTCGCGTCGATGACCAGGGGAGCGGTGGGTGAGGAGTCCAGCCATTGGGTGACGTAGTTCAGGTCCGCGACGTCTTTGACGGTGATGGCCTCGGCGCCAAAACCACGTGCGATGGAGGCGATGTCAGTGTCCGGGAAGACGACGGTGTCCAAATCGTGGTCATCGCCGAAGTGATGAATCTCTGCACTGTAGGCCGCATCGTTGTACACCAGGACGACCAAAGGGATGCGGTGGCGTACCGCGGTTTCTAATTCGTGGATGGCCATCAAAAATCCTCCATCGCCGGTTCCGAGCACGGGCAACCGGTCGGGTTGAGCAAAAGCCGAACCCAGGGTGGTGTAGAGCCCCAGCCCGATGGATTGGAAGGCCTGGGTGAAACAGAAGCCAAATTCGTCGGGGACATCCAAATACTGGGACGGGTAGCCCATAAAATTCCCCGAATCGATGGCGACGACGCGCTCGTCCGGCAGGAGCTCGTTGAGTCGCTTCGTGACCTCGCGCGGGTCCACAAGTTGACCGGCAACCCCGATATCTGGGGTCTCGGTTTGGTCCCAGCGGGCGCCGGTGGCAATACGCTCTCGAATGTTGTCGGTGCGGTACCGCCGCGGTTGATCCTTGCTCAACCGCGCCATAACATCGGTTGCTGTCGCGGCAGCATCTGCCACCACGCCCAGAGTCACGGGACGGTGCGCGCCGATAGCGGCATCATCGGTATCAACCTGGACGACCTTGGTGTTTGCACCGATGAGTTTGCCGCCCCGCATCGTCCACATATTCAACGCGCTGCCGAACGCCACGATGAGATCGGCGTGAGTGATGAGCTCGGCCGTGAGCGGCGACGAAAAGCCACCCGAGATGCCGAGGTTGAACGCGTCGTCGTTGAATAGGCCCTTGGCCACGGCGCTGGTGGCCAGTAACGCTCCGGACTGTTGCGCCAGTGCGGTGATCTCGGACTTTGCGTTGCGCCCTCCGCGACCCGCCAGGAACACGGGGCGTTCGGCGGCTTGCAGCAACTCGACCAGCTGGGCCAGTGAGCGCTGGTCTGGGCGTTGTGCGGGGGCGGCTTCGACGGCCAGTTCCGCGATGCTGCCCACGGCTGGGGCATCTTGCACGTCCAAAGGGAGATTGAGCACGACGGTGGAACGCTCCCGCAGGACCGTGCGGTAGGCGCGCAGGGTATCGGCCACGGCAGTTTCGGGGGTGTGCACGCGATGTGCCTTGGCGCCCAAACTCGTGGCGAACCCGTCTTGGTCCATCGCGAAGTTCGAGTGCACCGCCCCGCGGGAGGCTTCTGCGGCGAGCACGAGCACCGGACTATCGGATTTGGCCGCCTCACCGATCCCGGTTGCCGCATTGGTCAGCCCGCATCCCTGGTGGAGCGAGACGGCGGCAACCTTGCCCGACATGCGAGCATATGCGTCGGCCATCGTGGCGGCCCCACCTTCGTGTCGGGTGGCAGTGAAGGGCACACCGGCATCACGCAGGGCGTTGGTCAAATGAAAATTGCCGGAACCCACCACACCGAAGCTGTGGCCAACGCCAAGCTGTCCCAGTAGGGCACCGATTTGTTGGGCAACGGTGGTCATGCCCCCTCCACCAGTGCGAACACGCGGCACGGTGAGGCGGTCCCGCCAACAATCGGCAACGGCGACACGATAATGACCGCCCCGCGCGTTGGCAGTTTCGCCAGGTTCTGCAGCGAGGTGATGCCGTATTTATCGTTACCCAGCAGGTGATAGTGCATGGGAAAGGGTGGATCGAGTTCGGCGGCGTTGCCCTGGTCAATGCCCACAGTTTCCACGCCGATTCCCGAGATCGTCGTTTCCTCGGCCAACCAGCGCGAGCACTCGGCCGAGAACCCTGGCGTGTGGGAACCCGTTGCATCGGCGTTCAAAAATGCTGCTTGATCGTGGGCGTATTGATCCCACCCCGTCCGAAACAGCAGCCAGCCGTTTTCGGGTAGGGGACCGTGTTCGGCAACCCAAGCTTGGATGTGTTCGACCTCGATCAGAAAATCGGGATCCTGGGCTGACTCGGTACTGAAATCTAGCCCGACGGCGGGCCCAACCAAACGCTCCGGTTCGATCTGGGCCACATCTTTGCCATCTCGGCCGGAAATCCAGTGGATGGGTGCATCGATGTGCGTGCCGACGTGCTCACCCTGGGAGAAGTTATTATGTGCCCACATCGGACCGGCCTCGTCGAACCGTGCAACGTTTTGCAGGCTGAAATCATCCAGATTCGAAAACGGTTCGGGCAGGCGCAGGGTCGGCGTCGACGCTGACAACGTATTGGTTAGGTCAACGATGTTGACTGCCTGATCGGCAAGCCCGGCGGCCAATTGCGTCAGGGTGGTGGTCGCTGGTGGTGTCGTCATAGCGGCTCCTGGTGTGAATAAGTGAAGTGGTGCTGTACTTAATATAGTGGAGTGCCGGCTGTCTGAGGCGTGAGTAACAGAAATAACACGGCTGCTGTGGTGGACGGCGGTGCGATTCTCACGCAGGAAGCGCCTCGGTATGCAGCGTGTTTTCTCCTACGAACGTTTCAATTTTACCTTCGTGTACTTATTGTTCATGCGCTAGACAAGTGGCCTGGTTACGCTCAGCAATGTGGCGGTGTGATAGCACCGCCGACTCACTTGCACGCTCTCCCTTGGAAAGGAACTCATTCATGCCCACAGATTTTGAAGGGCGGCCTGTCACCTTACGGATTCCTCGAAGATTCCGTACTGGTATGGCCGCGACCATCGTGGCGGCCGTTGCTGCAGCCGGGCTAGTGTCGGCCCCTGTCAGCCACGCGGAACCGTCATCAGACATTACTGCATTCGATGCGGTGGATCAGTTCATTGGCACCGGATTTGACCACGACAACGGTGGTCGTGGTAACGATCATTACGGTAATACTTACCCGGGCGCCACGGTTCCCTTCGGGATGGTGCAATCCAGTCCGACTACGTATAAAACCGAAGATGGTGAGCAGTTCGGCGGTTACGAGTATTCCGCTGATCAGCTACGTGGTTTCGGAATGACGCGCTTGTCCGGAACAGGTTGCCGCTCCAACTATGGCGGATTCGATTTTCCGGTCATGCCGTACACCGGTGAGATGGGCGAGTCAGATGTGCTGCCTACCAACCCTGCCGAGTCGATCAGTGAGTACTTCCTCGATTTTAAGCATGAGGACGAAGCCGCCGAGCCCGGGTATTACTCCGTGGGCCTGGAAGACGGCGTCGATGTAGAGCTCACCAGCACCACCCGTACATCGGTGAGCCGGTATGCTTTCGACGACAACGCTACGCTGATGTTTGATGCGGCAGGTTCGAATAACGACGTTTCATATGCCGATATTGCGTTTGATCCGGAAACCGGTGAACTGAGCGGTAGCGTGACCGCAAATATCGTGTGCAATGGTGGGGACCCCTACACCGCGTATTTCTCTGCCACCTTCGATCAGCAGGTGGAGGCTTATGGCACCTGGGACGCTGTAGGCATGGAAACCGGTGACACGGTTGCCTCAACAGAATCCGCGCACGGCAGTGGTATGTGGCTGACCTTCGAAGACGGTGCGGATGTTACGTCCAAAACCGGACTGAGCTATGTTTCCGTGGAAGGTGCCCGCAATAATGCTTCCTCGGAGACGCAGGACGTGGACTTCGACGAAATACGAGCACAAGCCCGAGGTACCTGGGAAGAAGCCCTAGGCACCGTCGACGCTCAGGGCGGCACCGAGGACGAACGGGTGAAACTCTACACTGCGCTGTATCACGCACTATTGCACCCGAACACTTTCCAAGATGCCGACGGTAGGTATCGTGGCTTTGACGACGAGGTCCACCAAATCGAAGATGGGCGAGACTTTTACGTCAACTTCTCCGGTTGGGATATGTACCGCGGTCAGGCCCAACTGCTGGCGATGCTCTTCCCTGAGCGAGGATCAGACATCAACCAGTCCATCGTGGCCATGGTAGAACAGTCCGGGCAGTGGACCAGCTGGCCGACCTACAACCGGGTCCAGACCAAAATGAGCGGCGACTCCCTCCAAACGATCGTCGCCAGCATCGATGATTTCGGCTCGACCGACTACAATCGTGAAGCTGCGCTGGAATCCATGGTGCAATCGCAATCGCTTCCGGCTACCGACTCCGCCCGCTCGGATGCCGCGATTTACGGAGTGTTGGGCTGGGTCCCGGCAGACCGGAATAACGCTGCGACCTCACGCACGCTTGAATACGCGACCAACGACTTCTCGATCGCGCAGCTGGCCCAACGTCTCGGCGACGAGGAAGCATATGACCTGTTCTCTCAACGAGGGCAAAACTGGAAGAACGTGTTCAACTTCGCCCGTGAACATATCGACGGTCGCGATAAGAACGGCTTCATCAATGCGCCGCTGAATACGCAAGGCAATCAGTTCGAACAGTCCACCGGCAAGCAGTACGGCTTCAATGTCACCCAGAACATGGACGCACTGATCGAAGCCCGCGGTGGTGTTGAAACGGCCACCGAAGAGCTCGATGCCGTGTTGGAGGATCTGGATGGGGGTGCCTTCAGTGAGACCGCTTACTTGGCCAACCAACCAAGTTTCATCCTGCCTTGGGTGTACAACTGGCTGCAGGATCCTGCCAAGACCACTGATACCTTGTACCGTGCCACAACTGAGCTGTTCGACACCACCCCGAGCGGACTCTATGGCAACGACGACTTGGGGTCGCTGAGCGCCTGGTACGTGTGGGCAAATATTGGCATGATGCCAGCCATCTGGGGCACCGCCGATATGGTCGTTTCCGCCCCAATGTTCGAGTCCATAACCATCTCATCCCAGGGTTCTGACCGGACGGTTGAGATCAACGCGCCCGGCGCCGGCTCGACCACCAAGTACGCGACGGGACTGTCCGTCAACGGCACCTCCCAGACCGCATCATGGCTGCCGGCTTCGTTCATGCAGAACGGCGGCGGCACCCTCGACTTCACGATGGACACTGAGCCAGGATCATGGGGCACCGGTGAAGACGACGTTCCACCCTCCTATGATCATGGCGAAAACGTCCGGAACTCCGTTGGCACCACCAATGACGGTGCAGTCAACATGGGCGGCCTTGACGGCGGTGGTACCGGGTTGTCCCGTCAGGATCTTGAAGCCGCCGGTGTCACCGGCGGGGCAGAAATCAGCATGGGTGAAACGGGCGTGACCTTTACCTGGCCGGATACCGCGCCGGGCGAAGCCGACCACTGGATTCCCAATGGTCAGGTGCTGGATTTTGAAGACACTCCTGCCTCTGGTATTTCGTTCATGGGCCTGGCCACAAATGGTCCCTCCCGTGGTACCGCAGAAGTGACCTACACCGATGGTACGACGCAGGACGTCGATGTGCGATTCAGTGACTGGGTTCCAGGCTCCATAGAGCCCGGCAACGTCCGATTGATTGAACTCACCCAGCGCAACACCCTCGATGGTGGCTCCGATTCTGCCGCACCGGTGGTATTCGGAACCTCAGTTGTCCCGCTGGATGAGGACAAGACCGTGAGCAGCGTGACCCTCCCAACCGAGGTGAGCCAGGGCATCATGCACATCTTCGATGTGGCCCTACGTCCGGTTGCGACGCAAGACGAAGATCCGGAGAACCCCGAGGACCCTGCAACGCAGCTGCCGACCCGTCCGACTCCGCAGGCTCCAACCGAGCCCACAATCCCGGAGGCACCGGATCTGGAAGGCACTGAGCTGATCACCGAAGAGACGCAGTGGCGCTACTCTGACACCGGTGACGATCCAGCCGAAGGCCTTGATTCCAAGACGGCCTGGACAGCTGAAGACTTCGATGATTCCGAATGGAGTACTGGCAGTGATAGCTTCGGTGCCAAACGTGGCGAGATCGCTGACCTCGGTGGTGGCTATACCCCGGCCACCTTGGTAGACCAGTACAAGGAGGACACCACCGATAATAAGGAGGCGTTCTTCTTCCGCACTACCGTTGAGCTCGACGACGAGCTGCTAGAACGTGTCGAATCATTGAGCGGACGTCTTGCTTATGACGATGCCGCCCGGGTCTACGTGAATGGTGAACAGGTCGCGGGCTTTCGTGATGGTCGTATCGATGCGGCCGAAACCAACATGGTGTACGCCGGTGATAACGAATCCAACCCCTCGGTGGACACCTTCTCCGTCGACGCTGAGGTGTTGCGCTCCGGCACCAACACAATTGCCGTGCAAGTGCACAACACCAACGCAGGTAGCTCGGACATCTTCATGAAGCTTGAAGAACTCAGTGTCGTCGCCAGTGACGCACCGGCAGCGGTCTCTGATGTGGTGCTGACGGTAGGTGCTGATCAGACTGAACGGAACCTGACATTCTATACCGACCGAGAAGTGCCTGCACAGGTGCAGATAGCTCCGACCAGCGCAAGGACTTCTGAGGACTTCCCGGAAGCCGAAGCTAGCATCGTAGAGGCTGAAACCAACCAGGCGCCCGATCAACGATTCTCCAATAAAGCCACCCTGGAAGGGCTCGCTGAAGACACCTCGTACCTATACCGGGTGGGGAATGATGAGATGGGATGGTCACGCTCCTACGAGTTGTGGACCGGCACATACGACGAAACCTTCAGTTTCGTTTTCCTCTCGGATGCTCAGATCGGTGCCTCAGGAAACTGGGAAACCGACGGTGAACGCTGGGATACCGCATTGGGTACCATTGCGGATCTGGAACCGGACACTTCGCTGATTGTTTCTGGCGGTGATCAAGTGGAAAGCCACACCTCCGAAGACGAGTATGCGGCATTCCTGGAACCTGAACTGCTCAAGCAACTCCCGTGGGCGGTTGTGCCCGGCAACCATGACAATCAGTCGCAGGCATATGACGCCCACTTCAATATCCCCAACCGCTCAACCGAGCATGGCTATGAGGACGTTGAAGGACGTGCTGGTGGGAACTACTGGTACATCTACAACGATGTGCTGTACCTCAACCTGAACTCCAACGCTCGCAGCCCAGGCGAAGAAGACCACATCGAGTTTGTGCGCGAGGTAGTAGAAGAGCACGGTGATGACGTCAACTGGACGGTAGCCACCTGGCACCACTCGATCTACTCGGCAGCATTCCACTCCGTGGAGACCGATGTTATCGAGCGTCGCGAAGCATTAGCGCCGGTCATGAGCGAATTGGGCGTGGACTTGGTACTCTCAGGACACGACCACATTTACACCCGTAGCTACTTGATGGACGGTACCGAACCGGCCGGCGATCTGGAAGCTCAGCAGGAATCCGGGGTCACACTGACTCCCGAAGACGGGGAAGTGCTGTACTTGACGGCGAACTCCGCTTCGGGCAGTAAGTTCTACGGCATCGACGACAATTCACCGGACGCTGCGGTCAAGGATCAATCCAATCAGCCGCAGTACACCGACATCGACGTCTCGCCTGAGGCACTTACTCTGAGCACCTATCAGACGTTCGATCGCACCATGATTGACCAAGTCACCATTACTCAGGACGCTACCGCGCCTGAACTGGAAGGTGTACACGAGGAAGTCGAGGTGGCCCAGGGCCAGCCATTCGAACCGTTGGAGGGCATTACTGCCACCGACGCGTCCGGTGGGGATCTGACCTCAGCCATCACCGTCGACGGCTCAGTAGACACCGCTACGCCAGGGACCTATGAATTGGTCTATACCGTCAAGGATGCCTCGGAGCTTGAAACCACAGCCACGACTCAGGTGACTGTGACCGCGGTACCACCGACCCTCGGTGGTGTCCCAGCAGAACGCACCGAAATCGCAGGGGTCGAATTCGACCCACTGGAAGGTGTTACTGCCACCGATGCCAACGGTCAAGATATAACCGACAGCATTACCGTGGAGGAAGGAGCAAGTCTCCTACGCATGGCGCTACCTGAAGCGGGCACCTATGTGCTGGTGTACTCCGTCACCGACGACTACGGCAGCACCGCAACCGCGCGCTCAACCGTAACCGTCACCTCACCTGAAGAACCGGGTGAAGGTGAAGAGCCAGGTGATGGTGAAACACCGGGTGAAGGTGAAGAACCAGGCGATGGTGAAACCCCGGGTGAAAGCGATGAACCAGGTGACGGTGAAACCCCGACCGAGGAACCAACCGAACCGACCCAAACCCCTACAGACACCGGATCGGGTGATCCAACGGAGAACGCCACGGACGAACCCGGCGCTACTTCGCACACCGAGTCCAGTGGTCCCAACGATGGGGAGGCGTCGGACGACAATGGTTCTTCCGGTGACCAGAACGATCTGGCCAATACCGGTGCCAACATGTGGTTGCCGTGGATATTGGGCATGGTGTTGATCGCACTGGGTGCCGTGTTAGTGATTCGTCACCAGAGGGTCAGCAAACACTAGGCACCTTGCTGTGAACCAGCAATAAACTCAGCCCCGCAACGGTGCTGAACCGGTGGCCCGTAGATTGATTAATCTACGGGCCACCGGTGGTTAAGACGTAATGTCAACATTTAGGACAAACACGAGTAGGACCCGCGCTAGGGGCTGAGCACCTGCAGCAGCTCGTCGACCTTCTGTGGGGTCGTTGCCCAAGAACACACCAGTCGAACAATCGGTCGTCCGGTCGCATCGTGTCCCCAGAGGTGGGCCACGTAGTGTTCGTGCAGCCGCGCCACCAGGGTTTCGGGCATGGCGGCCAGCACCGTAGTCGCATCCGGTGTCGGGACTTCCACGTCTTGGATTGCTGCTAGACCGTGCGCCAGTTGTTGTGCTGCCGTGTTGGCGGTGGTCGCATTGCGGTGCCACAGCGACGTACCAAACATGGCGTTGAGCTGTGCCGAGAGGAAGCTGGTTTTTGACGACAGCTGGGTGGTGTATTTGATGATCGGGGCCAGGGCAGCTTGTTGTACCCGATTCGATAGGACGACGACCGCATCGGCCCCCAGCGCACCATTCTTCGTAGCGCCCAGTGATAAAATATCCACACCCAGGGCGGTCGTGGCCCCGTGTAGGTCCAGTCCGAGCGCGGCTGCGGCTTGTGCGAGTCTGGCGCCGTCCATGTGAATGGCCAGACCAGCTTCGTGGACGGCATTGCACAGTGCTGTCATCTCAGCAACCGTATAGACCGTCCCCATTTCTGTGACCTGTGAAATGGACACCGCGGTGGGCTGAGTCGACTGCGGATTGCCCAGATCAGACGCCAGGACCGCTTCGACGTCTGCGGGGTCGAGTTTGCCGTTGCGGTGCGGCTGGGGCTTCAAGCTGATGCCGGCGCGCACCGGGGCTGAGGACTCCGAGGTGTATACGTGGGCCGTATCGGCACAAATCACTGAGCTGTGCGGATGCGATACCGCCTGCAGCGCCACAATATTGGCACCGGTGCCATTGAAGACCGGAAACCCATACGCCCCGGTCCCAAAGACGGTATCGATCATCTGGTGGAAGTCCTCGGTGATCGGATCCCCACCGTAGGCGGCAGCGTCGGTGTTGGCATCGGCAAGCGCTGCCATGATTTCTGGATGCGCCCCGGCAATGTTATCGGAGGCGAAATGTGGATCGGTCCCGGGCACGGTGAATCGTTGCGGGGTGGTCATATTATTCGGCATGGTCCAACACTGCCATCGTGCACCGTGAAATGCACACCAGTTTCCCGTCCTGATTATGCAAGCGGATATCCCAGACCTGGGATCGTCGGCCACGGGAAATCGGCGTCCCCCGGGCGGTAATGACATCACCGGACAAACCCGGGCGAATATGGTTGGCGTTAATTTCCTGACCGACCACGTACTGTTTCGTCGAATCAACGGTCATGGTCGCGGCAATCGAGCACACGGATTCGGCAAGAACGACCGAGACCCCGCCGTGAAGGATACCGGCTGGTTGCAGGACACGCTCATCGACGGTGACTTGAGCATCCAGGTAGTCTTCACCGATGTGGGTGAATTCGATCCCGAGCACTTCGCCGACGGTCCCGTCGTTGAGCTTCGCGATATCTTCTAACGTGGGCTGATCAAACCAAATGCTCATGCAGTGCTTCTTTCACGACCGGGTAGGTGCGTTGACAAGGTGTTCTTCAGCTTAGGATACCGAACCTCGTGTGGGTTTACACGAAGTTCATGTGGCATTTCTTGCGCAGGGATTTCCCTGGTGATTAGCCTGGCTCACATGGAACTTTCACGACGGAGATTATTTGTCCTGGGTGCCGCATCCGCCGCAACGGCAACAGCGGGCCTCGTCATGGCGCCCGGTGCCAACGCAGCAGACCTGGCGGCCGAGACCGCTGAGCAACCGCTGGGCCATGGCACCACCTATGACCAAACAGCCAAACAACAGAATCCGGCCAACCAGCTTGGTTGCCCCCTCGGAAAGGGGTTGTGATCCATGCAGCCGATCTGGAAGCACACCGAAAATTACACCGGCGGACGAGGTGGCACCGCCGTTGACCGCATTGTCATTCACTACATCGTCGGAACGCTGGCGGCCGCTGATGCCACCTTTGCGAATTCGTCGTCCGGGGTCAGTGCACACTATGGTATCGGGGAAGGGGCGCTGCATCAGTACGTCAGTGAAATGAATACCGCCTGGCACGCCGGGGATTTCCCGATGAACCAGCGCAGCATCGGCATCGAACACTCGGCTGATCCTGATCGTGCGCCATCTAGCTCGACGTACGACATCTCGATTGACCTGTGCACCCAAATTTGCCGGGACTATGATCTGGATCCGCAGACCCAGATCATCCCGCATCATTGGGTGGTGGCCACCGCCTGCCCCGGCACGGTCGATTTACAGCGAATCCGAGATGCAGTGGCCGCACGGTTGTAGCGGACCCTGCATCGGGAATTAGTAGCTGGTGGTTTCCGTTTCGGTACTGGTCCACTTGGCCGCAAGCTGCTCGGTCGCACGGGCCAACAGGGCAACATCGGCGCCAACATTGACGAAGTCAGCGCCGGCAGCCACATAGTCCGCGGCCTGATCCGGGTTGAACGCGTTAACGCCGGCGATCTTGCCCGCAGCTGTTGCCTTGGCGATCACGTCCTTGGCGGCCTTCACTACATCCGGGTGGTTCTGCTGCCCCAGGTATCCCATGGATGCCGACAGATCCGAAGGGCCAATAAAGATCCCGTCGATGCCCTCGATCGCGAGGATGTCATCGATGTGCTCAACCGCTTCGGCCGTCTCGATCTGAATGATCAACGTGATCGTGTCACGTGCCGTCGTCAGATACTCGGGATAGCGACCCCACGCACCGGAACGAGCCAGCGCCGAACCGATGCCTCGGGTGCCCTCCGATGGGTATGCGACCGCGGCGGCGGCTTTCGCTGCGTCTTCGGGGGTGAAGATCATCGGAATGATCAGCGACTGGGCGCCTAGATCGAGGAACTGTTTAATAATGCGCGAGTCATTTTCTGGTACACGAACGACCGGAATCGAGGAATAGCCTGCAATGACCCGCAACTGTGCTTGGACGGATTCCAGGCTCAAGGGGGAGTGTTCGGCGTCAATGAGCAAGTAGTCCATGTCGGCCCCGGCGGCAATTTCGGCCACGGTGGCATCACCGGAAGACAAGAACATGCCGGCTGCCGCACGGTTGCGGTCCTGCTGTGCTGCATCGGTAAATAGTGTTTTGAATGATGGGCGAGGTACTAAAGCCATACTGAAAATCCCTTTCTGGTGCTGGTGGTTAGTCGAACTGGACGCCGATGGTGCCGAGCGGACCGAAATCGGCAAAGACCGTATCGCCCTGATAGACCCACATGTAGCGCGTGAACGAACCGGCCAGGATCATTTCGCCGGCCTCCAGGTAGTCATCGTGTCCAGCCAAACGATTCGCAAGCCAGTGCACACCATTGGCCGGGTGGCCCAGGATGCCCGCAGAAAGACCGGTCTCCATGATTTCCTGGTTGCGCCACAGCGCACCGCCAACCCAGCGCAGATCGACGTCTTCTGGTTTCATCGGGCTGCCACCCAGTACCATCGCACCCAGGGCAGCGTTATCCGAAATGGTGTCGACAATCGTGCGGCCTTCCATTTCGATGTGGGCGTCGAGAACTTCCAGCGCCGGCGTGACGTATTCGGTGGCACGCAGTACATCGAAGATGTTGACGTTTGGCCCACGCAGGTCATCCTTCAGCACGAAGGCGAGTTCTATTTCGATACGCGGATGGGTATATTGCTTCCATTCGAAAACGTGACCGGATTCGAAGACCTGGTCGTCAAAGATCACGCCGTAGTCTGGTTCGTCGATGCCGGTTGCATCTTGCATCGCCTTGGAGGTCAGCCCGATTTTGTGGCCAGCGTTGCGACGACCGGTTTCGATTTGGCGATCCGCCCAGATCTTCTGGATGGCGTAGGAATCTTCGATCACCATATCGGGATAGCGCTTGGTCAGCAGCGGGACCGGTTTGCGGTCAATGTTGGCCTGGTGTAGTTCGTCTGCAATTTTGACGTGTGTTTCGTGGTCTAACATCGGACTCCTTGAGTAGAAAAAGCCTGTCTCAATCGTATACGAAATGCCATTGACGTATTGTGAGTTTGTCGAAGTGCGCAATGACCGCTACCGACCGGTCACCGTGCGCACATTGCCATCCAACCGTTGTGTCCAGCCGCGTGCATCCAAATGTTCCAACAGCGGGATGAGTGTCCGTCGTGTGGTGCCCAGCGTCTGACGTGCCGCAGAGACGGTGAACGGTTGCTCCAACTGTACGATCTTGCGCATGGCCAAGGCCGGCGTCTTGGGACTCAGCACGATATTGTCGTCCAAGCGCAGGACACGTTGTTGTTGGGCTGCTGCGGCCAGTTCCTTATCACCCAGGCCCAGTGCTGCGAGCTCATCTGCGGTGGGCGCGGCGAATGGCTCCTGGACAAAACGCCGCTCGAGTTCAGCCACCTTGGATTCAGCCGCACCCAGGGTGGGTTGCAGGACCGGATCAGCAATCCGCCCGGCAGCCTGCTCGAGCTTGGCCTGTTTCACGACCAGGGGTAGCAAACTGCGCTCGGGTAGTGCCAGGACGTTGACCGCAGCCTGCTGGGTTATCCCGCCGGCGCTGGGGTCACGATCATAGTGTGCGGCTACGGTGTCGCGGAGTTGCTGGGCCCATGTCGCCAGCGCCTGCCGGTCGACATACCACCGGTCGTGGTCCAGCACGGTGTCCGGTAGGGGATCGGGCACCGGGATACCCATCGCGGTAACGGTCGTCTTGACCGCCGCACCACGACGCTGCACTTCGAGGCGCAAATGATCCTCAGGTCGTAGGTCGGCAAGAGTTTCGGCGCGGCGCTTCGCCGCCCCGCGCCGCCGCAGGGCCGGTGGGTCGACATCGACCACGGTCGCTCCACCGGCGATGAGATGCTGTCCGGTGCCGCGCAAAATAAATCGGTCCCCGATGTGTAACGGCAGGGCCCGGTCCAGGGTCAGCCGGGCGAAATCCGGTCCCAGTGGTCGACAGTGTGCATAGACGGTCGCAGTGCCAAGGTGGACCGAGAATTGTTGGGGTAATGCGGTGAAATCCACTTCGGGTGTGCCGGCTACATCCACGATATCGGTGGTGAACGATGCTGCCGGCGCGACCAACACATCGCCGCGGGCAACATCCTCGACCGCAATTCCACGTAAATTCACTGCGGCACGGGTGACCGGGCTGAGTTCCGTGGCGGAGCTGCCATGGCTTTGCAGGTTGCGGACCGTCACTTCCGTGGCGGACTCGCCGGCCAATTGGAGCTGGTCGTTGTAGCGCAGGGTGCCGGTCGCAAGGGTCCCGGTGACCACGGTGCCCGCCCCTTTGACGGCGAATGACCGGTCAACCCAAAATCGAATCGGCGCGGTGGTATCGGGAGTCGGCAGCGTGTCGAGCACTTCATCCAGTACGCCTCGGAGTTCATCCAATCCGGCCTGCTCCATAGCCGACGTTGCAACGATTGGCGCCTGTGCTAGTGCGGTATCAGCCAGTTCGTGTCGGATTTGGGCCGTGACCGCATCGATGCTCTCGGGCGCCAGATCGAGCCGCGAAATGACCACGATGCCGGTGCTGATCCCAAGCGCCTTGATCGCATCGCGGTGCTCGGAGGTCTGCGCTTGCCAGCCCTCATCGGCAGCAACCACCAGACAGACGATCGGGGCTGGGCCAAGACCGGCCAACATGTTGCCGACGAACCGTTCGTGACCTGGCACATCCACGAACGACACCGACCGGCCCGAGGGCAACGCCATTTCGGCAAAGCCGAGATCGATGGTCAAACCGCGCTCGCGTTCTTCGGCCCAGCGGTCAGTCTCGGTTCCGGACAAAGCCTGTACCAAGGCAGATTTGCCGTGATCCACGTGTCCGGCGGTGGCGATCACAAACTGGTCTGTCAACGCTGCACCTCAACGATCTCGCTCAGACGCTGGATGATGACTTGGTCGTCGGCTGGCGGCACGCAGCGTAGATCAACCAGGCAGCGTCCATCGGCGACCCGGGGGAGGATCGCCGGGTTGCCGGTGCGAAGCGGCTCGGCGAAGTGTTCTTCCAAGCTCAGCGCCCATCCATGGATCGGGACACCGACACCTCCACCACCGCCGACTCGCCCTTCGTGGGGCACGACCTCGGCGTCGATGGCAGTCGCGATCCGTTGCGTGCGTTCGAGCAGTTCGCTGGCATCAGCGTGCAGTGCATCATGGACCGGTGTCGATGGGGCATTGAGTGTGGCTTCCAACGCGGCAAGCGCAAATTTATCGGCGCGAAATGCCCGAGCCAAGGGGTGTTTGGCCAATTGGGCGATTACGTCAGCCTTGCCCAGCAACAAACCGGCCTGGGGACCGCCTAAGAGTTTGTCCCCACTGGCGATCACGACATCTGCCCCGTCGGCCAACGCCTGCGAAATCGTCGGCTCGTCAGGCAAGACCGGGTCTGGTTCGAATAGCCCCGACCCCACATCTACGATCAACGGAACCTGATGTGCTGCCGCCAGGTTGGCCAGTGCTTTGGTGGGGACCGTTGCGTTAAACCCGCCGATCCAGTAATTCGACGGATGCACTTTCAGCAGGGCCCCGGTGTTGGCTCCGATGGCGTTGCGGTAGTCGTCGAGGTTGGTCCGATTGGTGGTGCCGACTTCGGTGAGCTGTACCCCCGTGGAAGTGATGAGGTCGGGGAGTCGAAATCCGGCACCAATTTCGACCAGTTCGCCACGACTGATCACCACCTCTGGCCGGGATTCTCCAACCGAAAGTGCCGTGGTGGCAAGCGATAAGGCCGCGGCGCCGTTGTTAACGATCAGCGCGTCTTCGGCATTGGGCGCCCTGGCCAACAGGGCGGTTTTTGCCCACGTGCCCCGCTTGGCGCGTTTGCCGTCGGCGAGGTCGAGTTCAAGGTCCACGTAACCGGCGGCAGCAGCCAGGGCCTCGCGGGCCGCAGCGGCTAGGGGAGCGCGCCCCAAGTTGGTGTGTATGATGACGCCGGTGGCATTGAGTGCCGGTGACAGTTCGGTGGTCTGTGCGGTCTGAACAGCCGCCACAACGCGTGGCGTCACGTCTGCTGGGGCAAGGTCTCCGCGACGTGCAGCAGCCTGCACGTCTGAAATAATACGACGGATCTTCGGTGACCCCAACCGGGTACCGGCTTCGACGACTTCGGACAGCGCCAGGAGCCGATCGGTGGACGGGATGGCTCGGCGCGGATCTGAACTCACCGGGGTCCTTTCGTTGCCAATCTGTGCGGTTGCCAAACGCTGTGGTTGCCAATCTGTGCGGTTACAAAACTCTGCGTCGCCAGTCATTGCGGTGGCATTATTGGCGGAGGCGGACGGGAATCGAACCCGCCAGACCAAGCTACTTGGTCTCGTCGGTTTTGAAGACCGCGGGGACCACCAGGAACCCTGACGCCTCCAAAAAACCAAACTATCACGTTTGCCACCGCCCAGCACTGTCGCACTGGCTCTATCGCAGCACAGCCCGCGTTCTTATACTGGGGGCATGTCTGAGATTTTAGAGCACACAGTCCCTCGTTTAACAACCACAGCCTCGGGTGGCGGATGCGCCTGCAAAATCCCCCCGGGTGAGCTCGAAGATGCTGTTGCGAACCTCGCAGGCCAGGAGTATGACCACGTCATCGTCGGTATTGATGACGGCGATGACGCGGCCGCCGTGCGAATTGATGGTGACACCGCGATTCTGTCGACCGCAGACTTCTTCACTCCCGTGGTTGATTCGGCGTATGACTGGGGCCGGATTGCTGCGGCCAATGCGATCAGTGATATCTATGCGATGGGTGGTAGTCCTATTGTGGCCATTAATCTCATGGGGTGGCCGCGCGGCGTGCTCCCGGCCGAGATGATGGCCGAGGTGCTGGCCGGTGGGCTGGCCGTTGGGAAAGAGGCCGGTTGCCCGGTGATTGGCGGGCATACGGTGGATGATCCCGAACCGAAATACGGGATGGCCGTGACCGGTATCGCCAGGCCAGATCAGTTGTTGCGCAACGACACCGCTGAGGCGGGATTGCCGCTGACGTTGACCAAACCGATCGGCCTGGGCCTGTTGAATAACCGGCATAAGGCGACCGGGGAAGTTTTCCAGGCAGCGATTGATACGATGACCGCCTTGAATAAGGCAGCGGCCGAACAAGCCGTGGCCGCCGGGTTGAAAACCGCCACGGATGTGACTGGTTTCGGTTTGTTAGGGCACTTATACAAGATGATGCGCGCGTCGAATACGGGTGCGGTCATCGACAAAGATGCGGTGCCACTGGTCGATGGTGCAGCTGAGGCGCTACGCGATGGCTATATTTCGGGCGGTACGCGACGCAATCTCGAGTGGGTTGCCGACGACGTTGAAACCGGCAATGGCATCACTGAAGAGGACCTGTTGTTGCTGGCCGATGCCCAAACCTCAGGTGGTTTGTTGGTGGTCGGTGAACTTCCGGGCCACCCGGTGGTTGGCTATACGACGGATCGTGCAGGGACCCTGGAGGTTCGTTAGCCCACGGTGGTGATCGAGTCGTCGACGATGCCTTGTTCTCGTCGTGCTTCCAGGCGTGCTTTTTGTGGTTCCACGACGTGACGGGGGTCTTTGGTCGAGTCGATGCCGGCTTCCAAAATGGCCGAGCGGGTCAACAATGATGCTGTGGCCAGTGCTGCTCCCGAGGCGATGGCCGCTATCCGATTTCGACTCAGCAGTGCGGCCCCGACCCCACCGGCGATGGTCAGACGTTTGGCCCAGCGCAGTTTCATGCCGGGGCGTCCCATTTTGAGTGGTTCGGCTTCCACCGGGTGCATGGGCTCGGTGAGTTTTTCGCTGAAGTACAGTTCAGATGCTGCACCGATGGTCGCAAGCACGCGGGCCGGGCGGGTTTGGGCTGTCGGCGTGGTAACTAGTGCCGCACCGGAGGAGGCCATCGCAGCCGATGACACAAACAGATACGACAGGTTATCTCGGGCCGCATTCCAGGTTGGCACCGCAGTGTCGGCCAGGAGCGCACCGGTGTAGGACGCCAGGGGCGCACCGATGAGCGCTGTGAGCACTCCCGCTGGTTTCTCGGCGCACTGCAACAACGAACGTAGCGGTCCGAGTGGGAGCTTCTGTCCCGTCATGTTGTCGACTTCGACGGCCGCAACGACGCCCGCGCCGGTGCCGAAGCTACCCAGTATCCAGGTACCGATGTTCATCGGCGACGATGGTTTGAAGGTGCGCATCATGTGCAAGAAGCGTTCGGGGCGTCCCAGGTCGAGGATGAGAAATCCGGTGCCCGCGATCGTGCTGCCAAGGGCGGTGAGCCTGGTGTTGCGACGCAGCTTGTCGAGCCCTGCCGCATCCGCTCCGAGGGCCAGCATGGCTGACCCGCCGGCCATGCCACCAAGAAACAGGTAGGCGGCGATTTTGTAGTCCCACGGTGGGGGGTTGACGATGGGTCGGCCGTAATAGGAGTCGCTGAATTCGACGTCTTCGACCATCGGTTCTTCACGGCCACCGTCGCCGCCACCGCGTCGCCGACCTTTAGCTGGCGGACGGTTGCGTTTCTTTTTGCGACGGGGCTCGTGTGCGGGCCGGTAGTCGTCGAAGTCGGAGACGGTCACTTTTTACGAGCTCCTACGAACGCGGTTGCAGCAGCAGCCAGCATTCCGGCGGCCGCGATGCCAACCTTTTTGTACATTGCCGGTAAGTTTTTGGTGGGCACCTGTGGATCTGGTGGCAGACCATAGACTTCGGGTTCGTCGAGCAGCAGGAAAACGGAACCGATGCCGCCGACGCCGTCGTTGGGGTTGGCTCCGTAGAGGCGGGCTTCGGTGTTGCCTTGTGCATGCATGGTGGTGACCCGTTCGATGGCGGAGTCGCGCATCTCCGACTGGTCACCGAATTTGATCGAGGTGGTCGGGCAGGTCTGAGCGCACGCTGGTTGCTGACCATCGACCAGCCGGTCGTAGCACAGCGTGCATTTATTGGCGGTGCCCTCGTGCTTCACGTCCATCGCGTAGCGAGAGTCAACACGGTCTGGTTTGGTGTGGATAGTTCCGGAATCGCGGCGCTCGATGACACCGAACGGGCAGCCGGCCACACACGTGCCACAGCCATTGCAAATATCATCTTGGACGACGACGGTGCCAAATTCGGTGCGGTACAGGGCGCCGGTTGGGCACACATCCAAACAGCCCGCATACGTGCAGTGCTTACAGACGTCGGAACTCATCAGCCACCGGAATTCCGGGGTATCTGGGTTCGGTGGATTATCGACTTTGTCTTTGATACGAACACCGGGGGAGCCGAAGGCTGGCATCCCAATGTTTTTCGAGGTGTCGTGTTCCTGCTTCTCGGGGGCACCGATCGACGGCATGCCAAGACTGACGAGTTTTTTCCCGGAGTCGCGGGCTTTTTCGATCTGCTCTTGGTCTTGTTCGATGAATGCGACGTGCCGCCACGTGTTGGCCCCGAGGCCACCGCTGTTGTCGTAGGAGGATTCGAGCAGCTCCAGGTTGCCGTCCATGGGCACTTCGTTCCACTCTTTGCACGCGACCTCGCAGGCCTTACACCCGATGCAAATGGAGGTGTCGGTGAAGAAGCCTTTGCGTTGCGTCCCCTGACCGTGGGCCTCTATGAGTTGGCCGGGTTTTTCCTTGAAGTCAAACAAGTTTGTCTCCTTCGTGGTGCTCAGGTTCAGACAACTTTGGTGGTTGGTCGATTTTCATCGTGTCAGGGTCGCGCTGATAGGTTACTTGACGCTGTCCGGTCATGGTGGTGATGCCAGCCCGGTCGCGGTACTCATCGACAAAATCTACCAGGGCTTCGCCGCGTGGACGGCGTCCCGGTTGGATGTCGCAGGCCACCGCTTTGGCCGACTGGATAAAGACGTTGGGGTCCAGTGTCATACCCAGCAGGTCATTGGTGCTATCACCGGTGATGAGTGCTTCTTTGCCGACACCGAAGTGGTAGGGCAGCCCAATCTGATGGACCGTGTTGCCCCCGGTGCGCACCGGTTTCATGCGAGCGGTGACCAGCACGCGAGCTTCGATTGCGCCACGCGGGGAGACAATCGTGGCCCACCCGTAGGGGTCCAAACCGATCTCTTCGGCCAACTCTTGGGATACTTCACAGAACATTTCTGGTTGCAGCTCGGAGAGGTAGGGCAAGAACCGGCTCATGCCGCCCGCGGTGTGGTGCTCGGTGAGACGGTAGGTGGTGAACACGTGGGGGAACACTTCTGAACCTGGTGCCCCGGCAGCCGGTGCCAGTTCATTGCCTTCGGTGGTTATGAGCATTCGGGAGGGTGATTCTTGCTGGGGGTACAACCCATTGCGTACAGGCGACTCAGCAGGTTCGTAGTGGGTCGGTAGTGGCCCGTCTTTCATACCCATTGGGGCAAAGAGCCAGCCTTTGCCGTCGGATTGCATAATGAACGGGTCATCACCGGCAATAGCTGCCGGACCGTAGGTACCGGCCTGCATCTTGGACCAGGGAGCGAGATCGACGGGGAAGTCGGGCACGTCTGGACCAACCCACCGGCTTTCGTCCTCGTCCCACCAAATGAGTTTCTTGCGTTCCGACCATGGTTTGCCATCCGGGTCAGCCGAGGCACGGTTATAGAGAATGCGGCGGTTCGCAGGCCAGGCCCACGCCCATTTTTGTGCCATCGCATCCTGTTTATCGCCGGGGACACGCAGTGCGGCACGGTTGACGCCATCGGCATAGACACCCGTGTATATCCAACAGCCGCCAGCGGTGGAACCATCGGCTTTCATCTGGTTGAACGTATCCAGCGGCTTTCCGGTATCGGGGCCGGAGGTGTGGAAGCCGTTGATCTCTCGCATCACGGCTTCAGCGTCTGGTTCACCGTGTTCATCCACCGGATAGTCCCAGGTCATATCCAACAGTGGGCGGTCTCGTGGGTCCGGTGAGTCTTTGAGTTTCTCTCGCAAGAGTTTGCCAAGCTCGTGGAAGAACTCGAGTTCGGAGCGGGCATCACCGGGCGGGGTGACGGCTTGGTGACGCCACTGCACTAACCGCTGAGTTTGAGTGAACGTCCCAGCTTTTTCGGTGTGGTTGGCTGCGGGCAGGAAGAAGACCTCGGTGTCGATGTCTTCGGTATTCAACTCACCACTTTGGATTTCGGGGCCGTCTCGCCACCAGGTAGCGGTTTCGATCTGTTGGAAGTCCCGCACGACCATCCATTTCAGATTCGCCATCCCCAAGCGTTGCATGCGTCCATTGGCCGAACCGACGGCCGGGTTTTGTCCCAGTACGAAGTAGCCGTCGACGCCCTTGTCAAACATACGCATCAGCGTTTGATAGGTGCCGTGGGCGCCGGTCAGTCTCGGCAGGTAGTGGTAGGCGTAGTCGTTTTCTTCGGTGGCCGCCTCACCGAACCATGCCTTCAACAAGGAAACCATATAGGCGTCCCCGTTTGACCAGAAGCCCTTCTGATCTTTGGGTACGGCTTTATCGAAGTAATCCTGCAGAGTGTCGTGCTTCCCAGCGACCGGGAAAGGCAGGTAGCCGGGCAAAAGGTTGAACAGCGTTGGTATATCGGTTGAGCCCTGAATCGTTGCGTGACCACGAAGCGCCATGATGCCGCCACCTGGACGACCCATGTTGCCCATCAATAACTGCAAGACTGCCGAGGTGCGAATAAACTGGGCGCCCATGGAATGCTGGGTCCACCCCAGCGCGTAAGCAACACAGGTTGTTCTATCTCGACCAGAGTTCTGGGCGTACGCATCGGCGAGGTATGAGAAATCTTCCTGGCTGATGCCACACATGTCCTCGACGGCTTCCGGGGTGTACCGCGAGTAGTGCCGCTTCAGAATCTGAAACACCGACCGCGGATGCTGCAGAGTCCGGTCCTTGGCGATGCCGTCCGGTTCGTTCGGGTCTTCCTCGTACTGCCAAGTGTCATTGTTATAGCCCAGCAGGTCTTCTTCGTAGCCCGAGAACAGTCCGTCGAGATCTTCTGGCCCCGCGAATCCTTCAGATATCACATGCGAGGCGTTGGTGTAGGGCACCACGTAGTCCTTGAACCACAAGTCGTTCTCGATCATGTGGTGGATCAGCGCGCCCAACAACACAATGTCTGAGCCAGCACGAATGGTGATGTGCTTATCGGCCACGGCCGATGTGCGCGTGAAACGTGGGTCGACGTGAATGACTTTGGCGCCACGTTGTTTCGCCTCGGTGACCCACTGGAAGCCCACCGGGTGGCACTCGGCCATGTTTGAACCCTGAATAACAATCAGGTCTGCATTCGCCATATCTTGTAATGGCTGGGTGGCACCGCCACGCCCGAAGGAAGATCCTAAACTAGGAACTGTGGAGGAGTGTCAAATCCTGGCTTGGTTCTCGATCTGCACCGCACCGGCAGCCGAAAACAGTTTTTTGATCAGATAGTTCTCTTCGTTATCGATAGTCGCCCCACCCAGGGAGGCAATTCCCATCGTGCGATTGACGGGCGTTCCCTCGTCGTTAAAATCTTCCCAGTGGTTTTCGCGAGCTTCGAGAAAACGATCCGCAATCATCTCCATGGCGGTGTCGAGCTCGATCTCTTCCCAATCGGTGGCCTTGGGTCTGCGATACAGCACGGTCTTCTGACGTGACGGCGTATTGACGAGCTGCTCGGATGCTGCCCCCTTGGGGCACAACCTGCCGCGTGAAATGGGGGAGTCTGGGTCACCTTCAATATGGGTGACTTTGTTGTCTTTGGTATAAATCAGCTGCCCACAGCCCACTGCACAATATGGGCAGACACTCTGGACAACGTCGTCAGCATCCTCGGTGCGCGGTCGCATATTTTGATACTTGGGAGACTCCACAGTCGGGCCGCGTCCGAACTTATCTTTGGACATCGCCTGGCGTAAAACCGGCCACCCGAGGGCTGAAAACCGTGACATAGATCCCAGCATAACAGAGCAATACTTGCCTGAGGAAGGGCAACGTTTTACCTTCCAGAAGCAGATCCTCGTTGATGACTGAGCTGCATCGTATTGATACCGGAATGGTAAGTGTTGTCCGCCATCATTGAGGTTCGTGTCGTGGTGCGTGACAATGAGCGAGAGCTTATTTGCGCCACAGTCGGAAAGGACCATATGACAGACGAAGCCGAAGCGCTCGTATTGCGCGAAGATACCGATGGGGTCGCAATACTGAGCATAAACCGGCCTGACAAGTTCAATGCCATGAACAAGCACGTGATGTCACGACTCGATGAGCACCTCACCAATATTGAGGCTGATGAGACCGTGGACGTTGTGGTGTTGACCGGTTCGGGGGAGAAGGCCTTCGTCGCTGGTGCGGATATTCAAGAGCTATCGCAACGTCTGCCCTATGACGGCATGATTGCGGTCATGCAGCGGCTCTATGACAAGATCGCGTCCTTTCCGAAACCTACCATCGCGGCTGTCAACGGTATCGCGTTTGGCGGCGGTCATGAGCTGGCCCTGGCCTGCGACATCCGCATCGGCTCGACCAACGCGCTATTCGCACTACCGGAAACTGGGTTGGGCATCATCCCGGCAGCTGGTGGAACTCAACGATTGGCAAAGATTGTTGGTATCGGCGTGGCCACCGATGTCATTATGTCGGGTGCACGGCTCAAGGCAGCGCGAGCCTATGAACTAGGGTTACTCACCGAGCTCGTGGAACCAGAAGAACTCCTCGACGCAGCACAGAAGAAAGCACAACGCATCCGGTCAAAAGGACCTTTGGCGTTGAAACTTGTGAAACAAGTACTGCAACGAGGTTTTGATGTGGATCATGAAACCGGCATGCTGCTGGAGCGACTCGCGCAGTCCGTTGCTTATAGCAACGAGGAACGCGACGAAGGCACCGAGGCTTTCTCAGCGAAGCGCGATCCAGACTACGCCTCCGTGCATCACGAGCGCGTCACCCACAAAACCATCAAGCCCAGCTCGAAGACTAGGGGAGAACCGGATGGCTTATGAAACATAACATCAACAACATCACCGTGATCGGTGCCGGTGCCATGGGATCACAAATCGCCATGGTCGCCGCGCTCGCAGGTTTCTCGACCACCGTGGTCGACATTGAACAGGTTTCCTTGGATCGGGCGAAAGAACAGCTGTGGTCACGGGTTGACCGCGACGTTGAAAAAGGCCGTCGCACAGCCGAAGCGGTGCAGCAGGCCAAAGAGTTGCTCCAGTTTTCGACGGACCAGGATGCTGCGGTAGCCAACACCGATTTCGTGATCGAAGCAGCTGTTGAAAATCTTGCAATCAAACGTGACATCTTCGCTCAACTCGATAAGACTGCTCCGGCTCAGGCCATTCTGACCACGAACTCCTCGAATATTATGTCGTCGCAAATCGCAGATGCCACGAATCGACCGGACAAAGTTTGCAATATGCACTTCTTCAACCCAGCGTTGGTGATGCAAGGTGTTGAAGTAGTGCCACACGAGGGTACATCTCAAGAGACGAGAGATATCACCATCGCCGTCACTGACGCCTTCGGTAAAGATGTCATCGAACTGAAGCAAGAGATCCCAGGCTTCGTCGCCAACCGTCTGCTCGGGGCCCTTCGGTTAGAAGCATTGAAACTCTATGATGCGGGAGTCGCAGACTTCCAAGACATTGACCGTGCCGCCAAGGGCGCGCTGCGCCACCCCATGGGACCGTTTGAACTCATGGATCTAGTCGGCATCGATGTCGCCTACCTCGTTCGAATGGCCGAATATGAACAGACCGGTGATGAAGCATCGAAGCCGCACCCGGTGCTGGCCGCCAAGTACGCGACCGGAGATTATGGCCGAAAAACCGGAAAAGGCTGGTACGACTACTCCGAATAAGCCCTCATACTATTCGGGCACCGGAAATAGCTCTTTTGCGATATTGACGGCTGCGTTGACCGCAAGGGTCATGTTGTCCTTTCGCCAGATCAGCCGCACCTCAAGTGGCGGGTTTGGCGAATCGGCGATCCTCTTGAACTTCACACCAGGATCGGGCAGGTTCTCTCTGACAGAACTCACCGTAATCGCACAACCGCTCTCAACCCCGACGAGCACCATCAGTGCCCAGGAATCGGGTGCGGTTTGCGTAATGCGAGGAACAAACCCCGATGCCATTGCCAAGTTTTTCAGTCTGTTCTGCAAGGCGGAGCCGGAGCCAACCGGAAGTGAAACCCACGAGTCCTCGGCAAGGTCTTTCATGGAGACCTCTTCGGCATCCGCCAATCGATGAGACGGAGGCAGCGCCACGATGACATCTTCGACCGCTATCACGTGAGAATCTAGGTCTGCGGGCAGGAAATCCCACCGGCCAATTGCCAGATCCAAGTCCTTATCTAATACATTTTGCAAGCCGTCCGGTGAGAACATGGACGATTGGACATCAAGGCTGATGCCCGGTTTTTCCTCTCGCAGCCGGCGGAAGATGTCACCAATCGAGCGATATGTCGACGCTCCGGCAAACCCCATCCGAATGTGGCCCACTTTTCCGTTCATCGTGTTCTCCACAGTGCGGATCGCATCGTGTGACGCCGTCACCAGATTGCGGGCCGGCTCAATCAGCGCCTTACCGATTGATGTCAACTCCACATTTCGGGTACTACGGATAAACAGTTCCGTACCGAGCTGCCGTTCGAGTTGTTTGATCATTCGACTTAACGGTGGCTGCGCTATCCGCAACCGGTCTGCGGCTGGACCGAAATGCAGTTCCTCAGCCACTGCGAGGAACGTTTCTGCTTGCTTGACTTCCATCAGCGGCACCATTCATGAGAATTTGATATCAAAAATACGGCCAGTAAGTATTGGACAGTGATCAATCTACCTGATTATATGAACTCAGAATGAATGAACTATCCGCTCACACAGAAGATGGCGACTCGTGTCGAACTTTACAGAAATCCAAGCCATTGCGACGCCGATTGATGTGCAATTGCGCTGGTCGGACCAAGATATTAACGGGCATATCAATAACGTCCGTATCCTTACGCTTGTCGAAGAGGCACGCATCCTCGCCACGCAGCAGTGGACCGATACCACTCCGGGACAGAGCGGTCCGAAACGCGTGACCCGTGCGATGAATGCAAGCTTCGAGCGTGAAGTGCAATATGGCCCAGAGACTACCGTATGGGCTTGGATTACCCACATTGGTAGCTCCTCATTTACGTTCGGTCAGTTACTGACACAGCATGGCCAACCGTGTGTGTATGCCGAAGCCACCATGGTCGTGCTCGATGACGAGACAGGGAAGCCGAAACCGCATGACGAGGCGTTTCGTTGGGTACTTGAAACACACGCCGGGCCAGGGTTTTCAGCAGAATAACCCATACCTTTTATATTCATAGACCGCGAGAGGGCACCGTTTTGGAAACGAACGACCTTATTGACCATCCAGACTTTTTTATGCTTGATAGTGATCTGAGTGAAAAGGAAATCGCGTTGCGCGACAAGATCCGTGCGTTTGGCCTCGAGCATGTGCGCCCAGTGATTAATGACCATTGGGAGCGTGCGGAATTCCCATATGAAATCCTGCCGGCGCTCAAAGAAATCGGCATAGTTGGCAGCTTCGTGCAGGGATACGGTGCCCCTGGTTTTTCGCGCCGTGAGGCGGGCCTGTTGTCGCGTGAACTGGGACGCATCGACGGTTCGATCTGTACGTTCCTCGGTGTGCATGCCAACCTGTGTATGGGATCAATCTTCCTACTGGGCAATGAAGAACAACGCCAACGCTGGCTGCCCGACATGACGGCACTCGACAAAACTGGCGCGTTTGCGCTGACCGAACCGAACCATGGTTCTGACTCCGTGGCCTTGGAAACGTCGGCTCGGCGCGACGGTGATTCCTGGGTCCTGAACGGCCACAAGCGTTGGATTGGCAACGGCCATGCAGCAGACGTGACCGTGGTCTACGCACGCGATGAGGCTGATGGTGAAGTCAAGGCATTCGTTATCGAAAAAGAGGACGGAGAGTTCCCTGATGGGTACACGCCAGAGGTGATCGAAGGGAAAGTTGGCAAACGCTCAATTCTGCAAGCCGACATCACGATCGACAACGTGCGTGTATCCAATGAGAACCAGTTGGAATTTGGTCAGTCGTTCAAGGACGTGAATCGGGTGCTGCAGGCAACCCGCGGCGGAGCCTCCTGGGAAGCGCTGGGCCATGCGATGGCTGCCTTTGAGCATGCTTCACGGTACGCCTTGAATCGCGAACAGTTTGGTGGCTCATCCCAATCGGGGGTGTAGGAGTTGGGGTCTGAAGCCGCCGGTCTCGAGCAGGCTTCGGGCGATGTAGTTGGTCAGGTTGCGGAACCCGAGTGCGGAGCCGCGCAGGTGTTCGAGGCGTCCGTTGAGCGCCTCGGTCGGCCCGTTGCTGGTGCCGGGTCGTTCGAAGTAGGCGAGCACGTCAGCGGCTCGCTTCTTCAGGGTCCGTCCCAGGGTGGTGAGCTCGGTGAGCACCTTGGGGACGCCGGCGCTGAGGTCGGTGATCAGCTTCTCCATGAGCTCGCGGCCACGTTGCCGGTCCTCGTGGCGATAGGCGGCGATCATGCGCTGGTAGACACCCCAGGCCGCCTCGACCTCGACGTGAGCGTCATCAACGAACAGCGCGCGTAGCCTGTCGCTCTGCTTGTCGGTGAGCAGGTCCGCGCCGGTGTGCAGCGTGCGCCGCGACTTGTAGAGCGGGTCGTCCCTGAACCCACGGTGCCCGTGGATCGCGAGTTGGACCCGGCGCCGGCACCTGTCGAGGGCGTCACCGGCCAGGCGCACGACGTGGAAGGGATCCATCACCGTGACCGCGTCCGGGATCTCCTCTGCAGCGGCGGTCCTGAACCCGGTGAAGCCGTCCATCGCGACCACCTCGACCGCGTCACGGAAGGCGTCGTCGCGGTCGGCGAGCCAGGTCTTGAACGCCGCCTTCGACCGGCCCTCGACCATGTCCAGCAGCCTTGCTGGGCCGGCGCCATCGCGGGCCGGGGTGAGGTCGATGATCACGGTGACGTACTTGTCGCCACGCCTGGTGTGGCGCCAGACGTGCTCATCGACGCCAATGACCTTCACGCCCTCAAACCGCGTGGGGTCGTTGATCAGCAGCCGCTTGCCTTCAACTAGGACCGCGTTGTTGGCGGTGTCCCACGCGACCCCGAGTCCCTCGGCGACACGGGCGACGGTGAGGTGTGCGACCACGATCCCTTCCAGCGCCCACCGCAGCCCGGTGCGCGAGAGCTTCGCGCGTGGCTCCGCCGCGGCGCTGGTGTCTTGGCGCCACACGTGTCCGCAGTCTGCACAGCGGTAGCGGCGCACTACAACTTCCAGCACGGTCGGTCGCCAGCCCAGCGGCTCGTGGGCCAACCGCCGGATCACGGTGTCACGAGCAGCGCCTTCGCTGCCGCACCGTCGGCACCACTGATCTGGTTCCACCACGCGGCACGCGAGGACCGCACGATCCGGTTCAAGTCGTTGTCCGGTCACGCTCAGACCGAGGCCGTCGAGTCGAGCGAAGGCGGTCAGGTCAGGGCGGCCGAAGCCGGCCGGCGGGGTAGCGTCGGACACGTCGAGGTCTTTCGGATAGATGGCGTAGGAACCTCCGTCGTCGGGAGACCTCGACGTCTACCTGCGGACCGACACGCCCGGCCGACCTACACCGTCATCTGATGAAGACCCCTGAAACGTCTTCGACGACGACGGGACCGGTGAGGAGGAGGGCGCGGTGAGCTAAAGGAATGGAACTTGCTCGGCTTCGACGCCGCCGCAAGCTCCGGTGAAACGGTCGGTACTGGTCGGTCGTCGTCGGTCACCACCTGATGGCGGCGTCCCCCACGCTCGGCGTTTGCGCAGGTCAGCGGCTCGTTCGCCCCGTGGGCGCATCAAGCGATAGACGCAAAGCCGACGTGATTAGGTCGTCGGTTCGATTCCGACAGGCGGCTCCGGCGAACAGCCCCTGGCCTGCGGAAACGCAGGGCAGGGGCTGTTCGTGTTCGGTTCTGGTGGTCGCGCGATGCGCTGGCCTCACGGCTCTGCCCGGCACCGACGTCGCTCTCCTCTGCGACGGACCCCTCGCCGGCTGAGCGCTCACGGCCGGCATCCTGTCCGTGTGCCGATAGGCCTCGCACCGCTCGGCAACGCAGCATGGCGTTGCGTCGCGACCTGGCGACGGCTCGGCGGGGCGCGAGCGTCTCGTGCGTTGGCGGACTACGGGAGCTTGGACGCGAGGACGTCGGCCGCCAGGATCTCGGGTGCTGCGCTGAGGAGGTGCTGGTTGGCCGTCAGGGCTGCGACGATGGCGCCGTTGGCGTGGGCGTCGCGAGCGGCCTCGTCGGGGAATGCATCGAAGATCCAGAAGGTGTCGGCGTGGGTCCTAACCGCGAACCAGACAATCGTTCCTACTTCTTCGTTGGCGAGCGCGACAGCGCCGGCGAGCAGATCGGCAAGCGCGTCGTGCTGTCCATCGGCCGCGACGATCTTGGCGACGAAAGCATACGGAAGTGATGCGGGTGTTGACATGAGGGACTCTCCTTGAGGTCGGGGTTCTTAGTGGGACGAGTTCAGCCTATGACGAGCGAGGGCCGGTGGGAAGTGGCGTATACGGCAGTTATGCTATTCTTTACGTCATGCGTATCGGACTGATCGCGATCGACGGCTGCTTCGGTTCGGCTATCGCGTCGATCATCGACATCTTGCGGGTGGCCGACGGAGCCCGCGGCGATGTCGACCCGCGGATCGACCCGATCGAACTCGCCATCCTCGGACCGAAACGGCGAGTGACCACGACGGCATCGATGACCCTGTCGGTGGACCACCCGCTGTCGGAGTCCGGAGAGTTCGACGTGGTCGTCGTCCCTGCGCTTGGAACCCTTACGGCCGCCGCTACCAACGACGCCCTCCAGAGCCGAGATGCTCGTTCGGTCATCGCCTCGCTCGGGCGCCTCGACGAGGCGACCACCCGGATCGCCGCGGCGTGCACCGGCGTGTTCGCTGTCGCCGAGACCGGACGGATGCATCATCGGCGGGCGACGACCAGCTGGTTCCTGGGGCCGGAGTTCCTGAAGCGCTATCCGACCGTCGCCCTCGATCTCGACACCATGGTCGTGGTCGACGGGAACCTCGTCACCGCCGGCGCCGCGTTCGCCCACATCGACCTCGCGCTCTCACTCGTGCGATCGATCAGCCCCGACCTGGCCCAACATGTCGCCAAGCTCCTCATCATCGACGAGCGCCCGTCGCAGGCGGCCTTCGTCGCCTACGAACATCTCCGGCACGAGGACCCGATCGTCGTCGAGTTCGAACGCTTCGTGCGCGCCCGCCTGGACGAACCATTCAACGTCGCCTTCGTCGCGCAGTCGCTCGGCACCAGCCGGCGCACCCTCGAACGACGAGTCCGGGCGGCGCTCAACCTCACTCCGCTCGGCTTCGTCCAACGGCTTCGCATCGAACGAGCTCGGCACCTCTCAGTAACCACGGACCTCACCTCCGCCGAGATCGCGCTACGAGTCGGCTACGCGAACGCCGAGACTCTGCGCTCCCTCCTGCGTAGGGAGCGACGCCGTTCCTGACCTATCGTCATGCCTGTAGCCGGTGTGCTAGTGCTCGACTGGAACCACCTCTCAGCACGTCGCGTCGACGCTCCTGCGTCGCCCGTGGACGACCCAGTCGACACGCCCGCAGCACAAGCCATGTGACGTGTCCCGGCTTCCCGGACGGTCGGGGTTGGGTGGCTGTGATGTCGCTGCGTTCTCGTCGAGAGCATCAGCAGACCCGATCAGAGTCGATTGGGATAAGACGCGAAGGCGGTCAGGTCAGGGCGGCCGAAGCCGGCCGGCGGGGTAGCGTCGGACACGTCGAGGTCTTTCGGATAGATGGCGTAGGAACCTCCATCGTCGGGAGACCTCGACGTCTACCTGCGGACCGACGCGCCCGGCCGACCTACACCCTCATCTGGGAAGAGCCAGTTTGGTGCACCGCTTGGTCATTACCAGCTCGTGCAGGAAAAACTGGCAACGATGTTGGCCGATGTGACCACCATGCAGCTGATGTGCATGCGCTTGGCCGAGCTGCAAGCCCGTGGGGAAGACAACCAAACGATTGCCTCCATGGTCAAGATGACCACGTCACGCAAGGCGTTGGCAGTGTGTCGTGAAGCCCGCGACATGATGGGCGGTAACGGTCTGCTGCTAGAAAACCACGTGGCCCGTCACCTGACTGATATGGAAGTCATTTCGACCTATGAGGGCACCGATTCGATGCAGGCTCTCATCGTTGGTCGGGCGATCACTGGTAAATCAGCGTTCACCACGAACCGTCGCGAGCGGTAGTCACCGTGGCGGCCAGGCTGTTCCCATCGCAGTGACGATCCGTTCGAGTCGTTCGGCAGAGGTCCCCATGTTGAGGCGAGCACAGCTTGCGCCAACGGCGCCGAACGCAGTTCCCGGGTTGAGCGCAACGCGGGCTTCGCGCAGAAAATAGGTCGATGGTTCCTCGGTGAGCGCGGTTTCGCTGAAATCTAGCCATGCCAGAAAGCTTGCCTGAGGCGGATGAAATGTCACACCGGGTACATGCTCGGCAAGTAGGGCCGTCAGTCTTTGACTTTGTGCTGCGAAGTGGTCACGAACTGTATCGAGCCAGTCTCGAGAACGGCCGAAGGCGGCTTCAGCCGCCAAGATGCCCCAGAAGCCACTATCGGTCAGCGTGGATTTCGGATCGAGCTCGTGTGGCCAAGGGCCGGTCGCGGAGCGTACTGCAATGCCGCATTTTAACCCTGCGAAATTCCAGGATTTGGTAGCGGTGTGCAGCGCGATCCCGGTTTTCCGTGCAGCATCCGACACGGTCAACCAGTGCGCATACTCGACGCCTGGGTGCACCAGTGGCGCGTGAATTTCATCCGAGAGGACCACGGCGTCGTACTGATCGGCCAGCTCTGCTAGTTGGCTCAGCTCCTGTTCGGAAAAGACGCGACCCAGCGGGTTATGCGGGTTACACAACAAAATGACCCGGGTACCGGCTTTCAAACCGGCTTCGATCCCGTCGAAATCAAAGAAACCTCCGTTGGACAGGTCGGTCAGTGGCACTTCGACTGGCTCGACACCACTGCCCGAAAGCCAATCGTAGAAGCGGTTATAGACCGGAGGCATAATCATTACCCGGCCGTCTGCCCCGGCATAGTGTCGCATCAGTTTGCTAGCAATCGTCGCCGCATCGACGTGAACGCTGACGTGCTCGGGTTCCACAGACCAATTCCAATATTGCCGGGCAAAATCCGAAAACGCTGTGATGAGGCCTTCGGCGGAGCCCGGGTAGCCGGCGTCGTGGCGTGCTAGCGCTGACTGCAGTGCTTCCGTGATAGCAGGCGCCAAGTGTACGTCCATCTCAGCGACCCACGCGGGCAGGACGTCAGGATCGACGTTTGACCACTTGAGGCTTGCACGAGCACGCAGATGTTTATCTGATATATCAAACAGTTCGAGAGCTGTCGGCTGTGATGTATTCGTCATAAACACCACGATAGAGGTCGGCTGCAGAGAACGCGAGGGTTTTTGCTCGAAATATTGCCCAGTCTGCTGTTCAGGCTTGTTGGCGTGAGACCATCTCGTTGATCCATTCTGGTGCATAGGGTGAGGTGCAGTTCGGGGGAGTGGGATAGTCCTTCAGGACGGCTAACCGCTCACCAATCTTCAGGGCTCGGGCGCGATACTCAGACTGGTGGATGCCGATGGTGGCCAAGCACTCGTTCATCGCCCACTGCAGTTGCTTCGGAGCCTGTGGCATTTCGGTTTCGATAGTGTCGAGCAACCCCTCCAAATCAAGATTGTCGACATTCTTGGCCACCGCATGACTGGTCAGTGTCCAGCCTGCACTGGCGACCACTTCGTCGGGGTCGCTCATCCACTGGATCCGTCGGGTTTCCGACTCCGGGTTCTTCTTCAGAGCGTAGCTGACGAACCAGTCGTGCACTTTTGGCACGCGCGCTTCACGCAGCATCGTATTGAGTTGCTCGGCGCTGTACTTTTTCGGACTATTGATGAGCAGTGCGACCAGGCGTGCTTGAGTATCGCCGGTATCCCACAGTTCGGCGGCGAACTCGTGTTGGGTCTTCAACCGTTTGGCAATGGCACGGAGTTTCGAAAGGTTGACGCCAATATCGTTGCCACGGCGTTCGTTGACCGCTCTGGCTTGTGGATCCTCAAGATCTGCCAGCTCGGCGAGTACTTCATTGACACTGGTTTCTGGTGGTGGGGTGCGTTGTGCCATTGGTTCTCTGATCCTCCCATGAGTGTTGGTTCAAGGTTAGCGTCATCGAGTTGGTTAGAAGGACGACGGGAAATGCGGGTCCCGGGAGTGGAGGAATTCACCGATGACGGCCGCACCCAGGTCCGCTACGTCCGGAGAGACTACTTTGCCGCCCACGCGATTGGCCATGGCATCGAGAAATTGCTCCAGACCGGGGTCGTCTCCCAAGCGGAAGAACGTGACCTCGGCCTTCAACCGTCTCGTGCGGTCGAGCTCGGCCACGGTGGTGTGCAAGGTCTCGGGCATGGGCGGGTATGAGAACCAGGATTCGCCGTGTGCCATGAGGTGAGCTGTGGGTTCACCATCGGTGACGACTAACAGTACCGGTTGCATGGACGGATGCTTACGGAAGAACCGGGTGGCAAGGAGGAGCCCGTGGTGCAGGTTGGTGCCCTGTTCGTACATCGGAGCCATAGTTGTCAGCTCATCAATGTGGACCGGGTTGGCATAGCGGCCGAAGTTGATCAGCTGGAGTTCATCGCCGCGGAACCGAGTCGAGATCAGCTGATGCAGGGCTAACGCGGTGCGCTTCATCGGTAGCCAACGGCCTTCAGCAGCCATCGAGAACGAGGTATCAACCAATAAGGCCACCGCGGCCTGGGTTCGTGCTTCGGTTTCTTGTAGTTCGACGTCTTCCACGCTTAGGCGCAGTCCCGACCGTGGGTCGTGCCCTTCTGAAACGGTCCGGGTGATGGCGTTGGTGATGGTGCGCGTGACGTTCCAAGGCTCCACGTCGCCAAATTGCCAGGCGCGGGTGCCTCCGGTCAGCTCACCGGCAGCTCCGGCATGCCGGGTATCACGCTGTCCTTGGCGACCCGAGAGCCGTCCGAGGTCTTTCAACAGCGTTTTGCCGAGTCGCCGGATCGCCTGCGGTGACAGGCGTAGGTCGCCCGTTGAGCCACGACGAAGCAGCCCAGAATCCCGCAGTGCTTGCTCGAGTTCGGCTAGGGCCCGTGCCGAGGCGGCGGCGTCGTCCCCGAGTTGACGGCCGAGCTTCTCAATATCAACATCAGACAGTGTGGAACCGGCATGGGACTGGGACAGCTGTTCGGCAAGCGCATCGAGTTCGGCGAGATCCTGCAGCGCACCGGTGCCGTCCCCGAGCCCTAAGCCCTGGTCACCCTCGAATTGCTCTGAACCGGTCCAATCTTCGTCCGGACGCAGACCCTGCAGATTCGCATCGAGCCGGCTGAGTTGGTCCATCAACTCGGGGGAACCGAATGCCTGATTCGACATCTCCGTCAGCTCTTGACGTTGCTCGGGGGTCATAGAGGCGAGCATTCGCTGGGCGGCAGCCGAGCGCTGGGCTAAAGTGTCGATGAGTTCTTCGATATTTTGCGGATTCTCAGGGAACTGGTCCCCGTGCCGGGCCATGAAATCATCGAAATCCTGCTGGGTATCGTCCCCGCGGGCGTGCTTATCCAATAGGTCATTGAGATCGTTGAGCATCTGGGAAATAGCCGCTCGATCCTCATCGGTGGCACTTTCTAATGCTTGTTTCATCCCGGCGAACCGTTGGTCGAGCATCTCGCGGCCAAGGAGGTCTTTGATCTGTTCGTATTTTTCTCGAGCGCCACTCGATTGCCAATCATAACCAGACAGTTCCGTCACGGCCGCTGCAGTCGAGTCGGGCAGATTCATCAACTGCATTTCCCGAAAGTCCCTGTCGGTGTCATCCATGCAGATATCCCTGGCCAGTTGCTTGCGCTCTTCCAACACCGCATCGTCGAGGAGCTCACGGACCTGTTCCAACGTGCCATCCAAGCGATGACGGCTCAACAAGTCACGGCGTTGCTTCTGGACTCGTCCGGCCAGTTCATCGAGCCCCGTCATACCGGGTCCGCCACGCTGCAAGTACTCGCGCATCGCCTGCTCGGTCGAGTATCCGGCCATCACGTCCTCGGAGATCTCATGGAGCGCTTCGGTGAGATCGATGGGTGGGGCCAATGGATCGGGTCCGCCGGTATAGCGGCCGTAGCGTGCAGACTTTCCGTGGCGCATGACGCCTCCTTAGCCGTAGACAGATTGCCCGTCTTCCGACACTTTCGATAATTCTTGAGCCAGATAGAGTCCCTCGAGCGCCAGCTCGATGGCACCGGTGCGCAATCCGGGGTCAGAACCTGCATTGAGCCGGGACGCGATCTCATCGTAGAGCCCCGGTTCCGCCACTTCTGGTAGCTCGGCTAAGAACTCTTGGGCTGTGATGTGTTCACCGGTGGTGATCGTCCGGCTGCCGTCAAATGCATCCACGAGCGCAGTGAAATCGATGCCGCCAAAATGCGCCCGGGCAGCTTGTGCGATGGACGTGCGCAACAAGTGCTGCAAGATCTGGTCTTCGCGGCCTTCCTCGCCGGATTCGAACTCGATTTTGCCACTCAAGACTTCAACGGCCGTATGGATGTCGGTCAGTCGGGCAACTGCTTTCTCATCATGGACTGTTGCGCGATGACGTGCCGCGGCGGCAATGGTCTCAGCACCCGCAATCGCAAACCGTGCTGAGACGCCGGAGGCTTGGTTAATCGCAGGGGAGTTTCGCAGGGCCCGGGTAAAACGGGCGAGGATCTCCAGCAGTACATCGGGCAGGTCGGCGCTGAGCTCAGCTTCTTGGCGAATGACCGCGATTTCGTCATCAATGTCGAGAGGGTAGTGGGTGCGGATCTCTGCCCCAAAGCGGTCTTTGAGCGGCGTGATAATCCGTCCGCGGTTGGTGTAATCCTCCGGGTTTGCGCTCGCGACCATCAACACATCTAGTGGCAGCCGTAGCACATAGCCTCGGATTTGGATGTCGCGTTCTTCCATGACGTTGAGCAGCGCGACCTGGATGCGCTCGGCTAAATCTGGCAGCTCGTTCAGCGCAACAATCCCGCGATTGGCACGTGGGACGAGTCCGTAGTGGATAGTTTCGGGGTCGCCCAGCCGCCGACCTTCAGCCACGCGCATCGGGTCCACATCGCCGATCAGATCTGCGACGGACGTGTCCGGCGTCGAGAGTTTTTCGACGTAGCGGTCGTCTCGGTGCAGCCAGGTGACCGGCAGTTCATCACCCTTGGCTTCGAGTAGGCGTTGAGATTCGGCAGTGATGGGTTCATAGGGGTGCTCGTGCAGTTCGGATCCGGCGATCATCGGGGTCCATTCATCGAGCAGGGTCGCAAGGGTGCGCAGCAAGCGGGTTTTGCCCTGGCCGCGTTCACCTAGTAGAACCACGTCGTGACCGGCGATTAGAGCACGTTCCACCTGCGGGAGTACGGTGCGTTCAAAACCGTGCAGACCGGGCCACGGATTGTCACCGGCCGCCAGGGCGGTCAGTAAATTGTCCTGTAACTCTTCGCGCACGGATTTTTGGACGTGCCCGGAAGCTCGTAATTGTGCCAGCGTATTGATCTCGTCAGAGGTAGTCACATTGCTCACGCTAGTCTGGTCGATCACAGGTGTCGAGGGGTTGGGGTATTGCCTGGTTGGGTAGGCTGGCAGTGATGAATACCGAACATGAGGCCCAGACCACGCTGGTTCTGCTGGTGCGACACGGTCAGACCCCGACCACCGGCAAGGTTCTGCCCGGCCGAGCGTCCGGCTTGTATCTGAGCGAGCACGGACACGACCAGGCTATCCGGGTTGCTGAACGGCTCGCGGTTTTGCCGGTCACCGCGGTGTATTCCTCATCGCTGGAACGCACCATGCAGACCGCGGCCCCCACGGCCGCACGAACGGGCGTGGACATCGTGGAGGAACCCCGCCTCATCGAAGGCGACTTCGGCGACTGGACCGGCGCGCAACTGAGCGATTTGATGAAACTGCCCGAATGGCGGACCGTGCAACAGCAGCCGGATCAATTCCGCTTCCCCAACGGCGAGAGCTTTGAAGAAATCCGAGACCGCATGGCAACCGTCCTTGATCAATTTCGCACGAAACATCCAGGTGGCACGGTCGTCTGTTTCTCGCATGCCGATCCTATTCGCGTTGCCGTGTCCGATGCCCTGGGCAGCCCGTTGAACAGCTTCCAGCGGATCAGCATTGAGCCGTGCTCCGTGTCAGCCATCGCCTACCCAACACAACCGGCAGACAGCGACCCGAGGGTACTGACCGTCAACTCCACCTTAGAATCACTGGCAGGATTACGCGCCTCATAGGAACGGTGACCACCATGATGCAGGATTCGCCAGTGCCTCCGCCCGACGAACAGTCACCTGCGCATCACGAAATACTGGCTGACGGCGAGATCGAATTGCTGGGGCAACTGGCCAACAGCAGCAATGAGACCTTCCTCGTCGAAATCACACACGACGATGAACAGTGCTGGGCAATCTATAAACCGGAGCTCGGGGAGCGCCCGCTGATGGATTTCGAACATGGCCTGTACCGGAGGGAACGTGCGACCTATTTATTGAGTGAAACGTTGGGGTGGCATATCGTCCCGACGACGGTGGTGCGTGACGACGGGCCGTTTGGTATTGGTTCACTGCAGCTGTTCATCGACCATGATCCTGCCGAGCATTTCTTCACGATGCTCGAGGACAAACCGGAGACGCACGATCAGCTGCGTCGACTGGCGGTGTTTGACTTGCTCATAAATAATGCCGACCGTAAGGCTGGTCATGTGCTCTATGACAGCGACGGCAGGCTCTGGGGTATCGATCACGGCCTGTGTTTTGCCGCTCCGTTGAAGCTGCGCACCGTGATCTGGGATTTTGCTGATGAAGAGATTGATGCTGAACTGCTCGACGATCTCGAACCACTGATGGATGAGGTTCCAGAAAGCATTGAGGAACAGCTGAGTTGGCGAGAAACCTCGGCGTTGCAGGATCGGGTCCGGCAACTGCTCTTTGCCCGGCACTATCCCGATGATCCCACCGGCATGCGCTTCCCCTGGCCGCTGGTGTGAAGCTCTGTTGCTGCCGTTGGAACGTATTATTTCTGTGAATGACCGCTACAACGCGTCAATCAATTCGCGCATGAGCTCCGATGGTGTGATGTGGCGTTGTTCGGCGATTTCGTTGAGCTTGGCGCGGCGGTTTGCGTCCAAACGTAGAGTGAACGGCTTCGCTTCAGCTCCAACACTGACTGGCCGACCTGGCACGGCTGGGCCAATATGATCGCCGGTGTAGCCTTGTTCAGATTCTGCCTCAGCAGCCCAGCGCTCAATGTCTTCATCAGTAAAAGTGGTGCCATTCGTTGCGGTGTATTTAGCCATTGTGATCACCTCCTGAGCCCAAGTTCGTTAAGTACTTTGGTCGTCGCGATCATTGCGTGAAATACGAGCCAACCATCCGGTTCGTCTTCAACGGCGACGAATTCTAACAAGCGACCCTGCCCATCTATGCCAACCCCAACCCACTGGATGGGGTCTGTATTCCTGCCACGGGAACTCAATGCTGTTTCAAACGCTGTGATAACGTCTTCATCACTGATCTCAGGACGCTTCGCAGGCACCCTCGGACGGACTCGAACCCGCAATTGATATACCCCTCAATATTTTCATACTACTTAGTGTAATACGAAACCCTTTTTATGTCGATCGGTATTCGCTTCCCCTGGCCGCTGGTGTAAGGGCCGATGTAGACCTATTTACCCTTTCGCGTCCGAGGCACGAGACAAATCTACGTGGCAACAAGAAGGGCTCAGTAGAGGTCGGCCACGAGATGCTCGGCAGCCTTCCGCGCCATTCTTGCACTGCCCTTTGATTGATCTAGGTGTGCCATGACATTCGCACCGTCATGCAGTTGGACCAGCTGACGTATCAAGTTTGAGGCGTCCGGGACATTGGCATTACGCAGCAACTCCTCTAACAGACGCGGCAGCCAGCTGCGGTCGTAATTGATGACTTCCCAGATTCCTTGGTGGTCAGGATACTCAGCTGCAGCGCTGACGAAGGGGCAACCACGAAAGTCTGGTTCTGAGGCGATCTCGTCCAGGACATCAAAAACGGCAAGAACGCGATCACCAACCGGCCGGGTGTTCCGCGCCTCAACTCCGGCCGTGACACGAGCCCTCGTCATGTCGCTGCGTCTGCGCAGATACGCGATGATGAGTTCTTCTTTTGTCCGGAAGTGGACATACATGGTGGATTTTGCGACGCCACTTTCGGCGACGATGCGGTCTATTCCCACAGCGTGTATGCCGTGCTGAGAGAACAGCCGGTCAGCTGTCTATAGTAGGCGCTGCCGGGCAGTCGGTCTGTCAGTAAAAGTCTCCACACCTCCAGTGTCGATCGCACAGAGCGAGTGAACAAGTTGTGGCCTATGTCATAAAGGTTTAGTGCTGATCGTACTGATCTGTTCGATGTGGGGAGTAAGGAACCAGTCTTCAGGTGTCACCGGACCAGAGTCACGGTTTGAGGAGCACAAATGGCCAGGAGATATTCGTCTGATGTGAACTCGGCGGTGTCGCAAAGTAACAGGCCGGAATCAGCCTCTCAGCCAGACGAGACGGCGTACGACAACCGCGGCATTCAACAGACGGTCACTATATTTTGGTCCCCGGAGTCAACTGTGGCTGATTGCACTCGTACTCGTACTGGCAATGGGGACGTGGTTTTCGGCTTCCGCGGTCACGCCGGCATTGATTAGGGAATGGCAGATCTCCGAGATGCAGGCCCTGTGGCTGACAGCATCTGTTCAAGCTGGCTTTGTGGTGGGAGCCGTAACGTCAGCGGTGCTCAATCTCTCAGGTAGGATTTCACCGCAAATCGTCGGGGGCTGGGCCTCTTTGGGCGCTACGTGAGGTGAGGCCAGGGCAGTCAGGGCTCCGCGGACGATAGTGCGCCACGAAGAAACCCCGCCATCGGTCAATGCGATCAGCTCGGTCCTCCTGATACGGGAACGCTGAGTGTGCAACGTCATTCGCTTTCTTGAGGATGACTTCATAAGGGCTGTTCGACGAGGCTCGAACCGGCTCATTCGGATCATAAATATAGAACTCCAGGTGTCCTGACGCATCGAACCGGTAGCCATAGCATACGACCTGATGGTTCTGGCCTTGAGCCTTCAAGCTCCTGCTGGTGGCACGGATCAATCCGAGCACGACTGGTTGCCCCCGATCAATCGATGCCACAACTTTCTGTTCTTCAACAGCGGTCTTCGCCAATATGGTGGCCGTTCGCTGACCGCTCCAGCGCAGATACCGCACACCGTCGTATAGCCCTCCCACCTTGGTGAGCATGCTGTGGAGCTGCCGAGTATAGGTATAGTCTGCCAGCGGGTGACCGTCCGGCGGCACGACAGAAGATAAAAAATCGCTTGATGTCACGGGCGGCACAAGCATTCGGAAGTGAAAAAAGTCCAGCGACGCGAACGCCATCCCACCGCACCTGCCGGACGTCGAAATCTCATACCTGCGGCCCACACGAGGCGGAATGCGCGCGCTCCAGACGTGGTTGACGAACGCGTTTGGGAAGCGAAACGCATAGTGTTCTGGTGCGTAGTCTGTCATGACCGCATCTTCACGAGGTCTATGGGCTTTCTCATCGCCAGCAGCATCTGAATGCAACTTGTGCTCCATCCCTCGAGGCGTATCGTAAGCCTACAGTTTCTTTTTCCAGTCTGGCATTTCCCCGTCATTGGTGCGCTCGACGACTTCCTTTGGGTTGCCAACCAGGTCCAGCATCAATGACGCGTCCGTCTACCAGGAAGGTAGGGGTCCGGGCCTGGGCTGTCATCGCTTTCATTGTCGATGTCTGAAGTCTTGCTAATCCAGTATCATTATTGATGCTATAAAACGGTGGTCAAGATTGAGAAACTCTTAGCGCAGATGCGGAACAGCCCGAGCGGCGTTCGATTCGCTGGCAGGGTGATCCGCGCGTCAACATTCAAAATGATCATGGTAAGGCCAAGGCATATCAGGTGCGATAAGTGTTAGCAGCGATCGACAAACTAGAAGGTGAACAGTCATGATGATGGTAAACGCAGAACACTACACCTACCGTGTGCGTTGGTCGGCTGAGGACGCAGCGTTCGTTGGTACTGTCGCAGAGCTCCCGTCTCTGTCGTGGGTCGCGGCCAAGCAAGACGATGCGTTTTCGGGTATCCGGGAGCTCGTTGCCGACGTGCTTGAGGACATGAAAACGAATGGAGAAGCACTGCCCGAGGCGATTGCAGACCGCTCTTACTCTGGCAAATTCATGGTTCGAGTCACCCCCGAGGCACACCGCCAACTCGCACTTGACGCGGCAGAACAGCAGGTTTCGCTCAACCGCCTGGCTGCGAACCGTCTCACCAGCGCATAGAGTAGGGCAGCGGTTCACTCTTCCTCCGCGTCCGCTCGTACAGCGCGGCAGGCCGCCGTCGCCGACCTGCAGAACTCTTCTTCACACTGCGGGGTCAGAAACCCGAAACACACGATCAACTGCCGCGCATAGCGTTGTTTGATCTGGTCATAAAAAAGGCTGCACTTAGACTATTTCTCACAGACCGTCTGTGCTGCAGACATTGATGACATCGAGGTTTGGCTGACGTGGGCGGTATCGCACAACGAAAAATCCACGCCACCTATCAGCCCGGTGGGGTCTGTTCACTTGATACGGGAATTCTGAGTCTTCGGCGTCAGCGACACACCTTAGGATCACTTCGTAAGGGGTATTCGATGAAGCTCGGGGCGGCTCATTCGGATCACAAATATAAAACTCGAGGGGTCCTGACGCATCGGACCGGTAGCCATAACAGACAACCTGGTGATTCCGGCCTTGAGCCTTCAAACTTCGATTCGTAGCTTGAATAAGGCCCAGCACGACGGGTTGTCCGCGATCGATTGACTCGACGACCTTTTGCACTTCGACGGAGGTCTTTGCGAGGACGGCGGCCGTTGAATACCCACTCCACTGGACATACCGAACCCCGTCGCGCAATCCGCCCACCTTGGTCAGCATGCTGTGCAACTGTCGAGTATAGATATAGTCCGTCAGCGGGTGACCATCCGGCGGTGTGTCCGCGAAAGAACGATCACTCGACGCCCGGCATGGGACAGGCGTTTCAAGGTGAAAAAAGTCCAACGATGCAAACGCCATCCCGCCGCACCTGCCGGCCGTTGAAATCTCGTATCTGCGTCCAATGCGCGGCGGAAGACGCCCGCTCCAGACATAATTGACGAACGCGTTTGGGAAACGAAAAGCATACTGCTCCGGTGTGTAATCCGTCATGACCGCGCGTGCACTGGGCGGTGGGGGCTTTCTCCCCGCCATCAATATTTGATCGCAATATGTGCTCCATCGGTCGAGAGATACCGCAAGCCTACAGCGTCATTGCGATAGTGAAAATGCAACGGCCCAACTCAGATAGTCGCCTGACAACCCTGGCTGTGAGAGCTGGACGTACCAAGAATTTTTTTGGCAAAAGACTCGCTTGGGGAATTCCAAAACTCCGGCAAGACCGCTATAAAAATGGAAGATGTTGATTGAGATAACGCTGGCCGATGACGTACCGGCGTTGTTTTCGCGCCCAAAGTAAACAAACAGGTACGTCGACTTAACAGACCAGTTGCACGGCGCATCGGAGACTCCCTAATGCGAGACTCGAATCTATTCTTTGGAAATTAGCCCGAAGAATCGTTCGAAAAAGTCGTCGAGCTTTTGGATCACACGGTTTTTCTTTTCGCTGTGGTTCTTGTCTTTCGAAAAGCGTGAGACTGGCGGTAGCACCTTGGTAATCGCGGTTCCTGTGGTTCGCAGTGCGCCGCTTCGGAAAGAATCATCAATGAACTTTTCGGTGGCTTCAGGTTTAAGATTTTCCGCCGAGACGATTTGGCTAAGTTCTCGTTCTTGCTGTTCCGCTACATAGGTATGCCATTCTTCTTCGACGGACCCATCAACAGACAATGAGTCAACGAAGTTTTCAATCAGGTCCTTCTTGTTCCGCAGACTCGGGCTGGAGTCCACTGCACGGCGAATGCCTGCCAGGAGCTCTACGTCATTGCCATCGCCGCGTTCCTGTCGGTATTTTTGCACCAGTAGCAGAATGTAGTCCACGGTGATTTCGACCTGTTTGATCAGCTCAATCTCAAAGACGACATCTTCGATGATGCTTTCTTTTTCACTGGTCTCAGCGCGTTTGCGCTCGTTGTATAGGTCAAGGTAGGTCGACTGGTAATCCTGCTGATCGCGGTCGGAGAGGATCTCGTCGTTGACGAACGCATCGAATGAGGTAAGGATGTTGCGCAACCGTAGGGTCTCACCATAGAGCTTCACAAATGCGACCTGGTCCTCCTCTCCAGTAATCAACTCACCTGGCTGATACTCAGCAAGGAGTTCACCGACTTTCTTAGCATATTCGCTGTAGTACTCCCGATATGGCTTGAGCAGTACAATCCCCGCAGCGTCCTTGTTCCCGAACAGGGCAAGGGCGTCGTTGGTAGCTTCTTCCAGGTCGCGGAAGTTGACGATGTTGCCGTAGGTTTTGACGGAGTTCAGAATACGGTTGGTGCGTGAGTACGCCTGGATTAATCCATGGCTCCTGAGGTTTTTATCCACCCACAAGGTGTTCAGGGTGGTCGCATCAAACCCGGTCAGGAACATATTGACAACAATCACCATGTCCAACTCGCGGGTCTTCATCCGGTGGGAGAGGTCTTTGTAGTAGTTCTGGAAACTATCTGAGCTGGTGTCGTAGCTGGTTCCGAACATCTGGTTGTAATCGACAATGGCAGACTCGAGGAACGTTCGATCGTCTCCTGACATTGCATCTGTTTCGAAACCTTCTTCATCCAGCATCCCATCGATCGGCTCAGGATTGGCAGCATATGAAAAGATCGTGGCGACTTTCAGCCGTTGATCCGGCACCAGCGCCTCTTGCTGCTTCTTGAACTCCTCGTAATACGTCCGAGCCGCGGTAATAGACGCAGTCGCAAAAATTGAATTGAATCCGCGAACACGTCGCTCACCCAGTGCATAGCTCTCACTGCGCTTGGTCTTCTGATCAAAATGATCCAGAATGTACTTCGTTACCTGAGATACCCGAGCAGGAGAGAGCAACGCATTCTCAGTATCGATGGCCGATACTTGTTTATCGTCAACGGCACCAAGCTTGACGGTGTTGATGTAATCAATCCGAAACGGCAACACGTTCTTATCGGTGATCGCATCCACGATCGTGTACGTGTGGAGCTTTTCACCGAAGGCCTGCTCAGTGGTTTTTAGATGCGGGTTGCCACCCGAGCCGGCATTCTCAGCAAAGATAGGGGTACCGGTGAATCCAAATAGGTTATAGCGTTTGAACGCTTTGGTAATCGCCGTGTGCATCTCACCGAACTGGGAACGATGGCACTCATCGAAGATCAACACAAAGTGCTGGCTATACACATCATGCTTCGTATTCGCAGCGATGAATGTTGAGAGTTTCTGGATTGTCGTGATGATGATTTTCTTCGACGGATCTTCCAGCTGCTTCTTCAGCAATGCCGTCGACGTATTGGAATTCGCGGCACCTTTTTCGAACCGGTCGTATTCCTTCATAGTCTGGTAATCCAGATCCTTACGGTCGACCACGAACAAGACCTTATCGACACTGGGATTCCGGGTAGCCAGCTGGGCTGCTTTGAAACTAGTAAGCGTCTTCCCAGAGCCGGTGGTATGCCATACATACCCGCCGGCCTCCCGGGTACCCAGGGTCTTGTAGTTCGTCGAGATCTCGACCTTTTGCAGGATCTTCTCAGTCGCTACGATCTGATACGGGCGCATGACCAGCAGAAGACGGTCACTGGTCCACACACAATACCTGGTCAGGACGTTCAGCAAGGTGTGCTTGGCAAAGAACGTCTTGGCAAACGCCTTCAAATCCAAAATTGGCTGATTCTGAGCGTCGGCCCACCAGGACGTAAACTCAAAACTATTCGACGTCTTCTGCGTGCGCCGGGAGCCATGCTGGTCAGCCACATGCTGACGACGCGTTGTATTCGAGTAATACTTTGTCTGCGTGCCATTACTGATCACGAAAAGCTGGACGTATTCGAACAGCCCCGAACCAGCCCAAAAACTATCCCGCTGATAGCGGTCGATTTGGTTGAATGCTTCACGGATTGGCACACCGCGGCGCTTCAGCTCGATGTGGACCATTGGGAGGCCATTGACTAAAACCGTCACATCGTACCGGTTCGAAAACGACGCCCCACCCTCACCGCGGTCTACTTCGTATTGGTTGATCACCTGCAACCGGTTATTATGAATATTCCGCTTATCCACGAGGGTGATGTTCTTCGTAGAACCGTCTTCACGAGTGAGCAGCTGCTTGGTGTCTGCTTCTTGAAGACGCGCGGTCTTCTCAGCAATACTGTCATTCCTACTGGCAATCACACCATCAAAGAACCGCTGCCACTCCAAATCAGAGAACTCAAACTTATTTAGTGATTCGAGTTGCGTGCGAAGATTCCTTATCAGGTCTTCCTCACGCGTGATCGTGACAAACTCATACGCCTGAGATTCCAACTGACGAATGAACTCAACTTCAAGTTGCGCCTCTGACTGATACCCAACCTCATAACGAGGATCCGGTTCATACTCCACCACAACCGTCTGCTCGCCGCCGGACGCCACCACGTCATAATTAGTCCGCTGTTGCCCAGTCATGAGGCAGTCTCTAGTTCTTTGAATGTCAACAGCTTATCTCGGTAGTACTCATACTGCTGACGGCGCGCAGCTATTTCCCCTGGGAGACCGGCAGAGATGTCGTTTACGAGCGCATCGAATTTGTCGAGGACTTCAACGATACGCCGCTGCTGGTCCAAGGGTGGAACAGGTATATCAAGAGAACGCACTATGCTTGCATTTAGGTTTTTTACTGTCCCCGCTCCAGCTCTTCGCGCAAATTCGTCCTGTACAGATACCGAACGCAATAGATAGAAAAGGTAGTCGCGGATGAAGGTTTCTTCAAAGTCGCTGATGGCTAGCCATCCGTCATGAATATAACCTTCGATCTTAGACACATACGGGCGGCCAAAACTCATAGAGTTTGAAAGCACAAAATCACCGGGCATCACGCGCCGCGATTTTTGGGCACCCTCAGTGGTGATCCTTTGCGCGGTGTGTGTTATGTATTTGCCTTCTGTCGGGACGTCCCCAATCTTAATCCAGGGAACACCGGCAGGGTCTTCGGTCAAGAATTGTCGTATAGGACGCGGTGATGCACCTCTTACAATTGTCGCGACATCGCCGAATCTCACAACCGGAACATCATGGTCGACTGCCAGTAACATTTCAGCATAGAAATCGTATTGTTGCTTGCGTGCTTCCAGCTCCGCTTCCAGCTCCGCTTCCAGCTCACTGAACGTATCAAGAATCCTGACTATCTCACGCTGTATCACAAGCGCTGGCACAGGGATTCGTAACGAATTCAGAACCCTCTGGGTTTGACTCGGGACACCGCCTGCTTGATTCATCTCACCAAGCTCCAACGTCAGCAGCAGGTGGTACACGAACTTGGGGTCGATCTGGGATGAGTCGATCTCAGTTCGGAAGATGGTGTCCACGACCCAGAATGGACCCTCCACATAGTAAATATTGCCCAGGGAGCCCTTTCGCGGGATCAGTACTGAGGGTCCTTCGGCGGCAGCAGCGTCTACGTATCGCATGATCCCACCACTCCCATAAACAGGAATCTCGCCGTCCCCGAGCGGCTTGTGGTCCTTTCCATTCCTGATCCGCAAAACGTCTCCCAACGCCTTGAACTCAACGCCATCCGAACAGTGCTCTGCGATCAGCTCATCAACCCGGCTCATATCGCTCCCTCCAGATCGGCAACGATCGCGTCAATCTCAGTACGAAGTTCTGACTGTCGCGCAACTATTGTTTCGATTTTGGCGTTGAGCTCTGTGATGTCGATGGTTTCGCGGGTGTCTTCGGCTTCTACATATGAAGAGACCGAGAGATTGTAGTTATTGTCTTCGATAACTCCGTTATCGATGACGGAGGCGAAGTACTCACGGTCTACGCGGTCGTCAAACGACTTCAGGATCTTGTGGATGTTATCCGGGGAGAGTTTGTTTTTATTACCAGCGCGGACGAATTCTTTTGAGGCATCGACAAAGGTCACATCGTTGGTGTTCTTGGACTTCTTGAGGACCAAGACACAGGTTCCAATGGTGGTCCCGAAGAAAAGATCTGGCGGCAGTTGGATCACTGCTTCGACGTAGTTGTTTTCGATCAGGTATTTGCGGATCTTCTGCTCGGCGCCCCCGCGGTAAAGTACACCAGGAAACTCAACGATAGCTGCAGTCCCGTCGGCGGCGAGCCACTGCAACATGTGCATGGTGAAGGCAAGATCTGCCTTGGACTTTGGAGCCAACACGCCGGCAGGGGAGTAGCGAGGGTCGTTGATTAGTAGGGGGTTGGAGTCGCCTTCCCATTTGGTGGAGTAGGGCGGGTTAGAAACGATGGCTTCGAATGGTTCATCGTCCCAGTGAGCTGGCTCGGTCAACGTGTCCCCGAGGGCGATATCGAACTTTTCGTAGTTGATATCGTGCAAGAACATATTGATACGAGCCAAGTTGTATGTGGTCAGGTTGATCTCTTGGCCGTAGAACCCACCGACATTCTCTTTGCCCAGCACTTTGGCAAACTTTAGCAGCAGTGAACCTGAACCACACGCTGGGTCGTACACCTTGTTAACTTGAGTTCTGTTGTGGGTGGTGATCAGTGCGAGGAGCTCGGAGACTTCTTGCGGCGTGTAGTACTCGCCACCAGATTTGCCGGCACTAGAGGCGTACATCTGCATCAGGTATTCGTAGGCGTCACCGAAGAGGTCGATGGAGTTGTCGTTGTAATCTCCATCTAGCGGGAGCCGACCAATCTCATTAAGCAGCTTTACGAGTCTTTCGTTGCGCCGTGCCACGGTGTTGCCGAGCTTAGTGCTGTTAACGTTCAGGTCGTCAAACAACCCTTTGAGATCATCTTCACTATTCGTGCCAACAGCGGAGCCCTCAATGTCCCGGAAGACAGCTTCAAGTGTCTCATTGAGGTTCTCATCGTAAGGCGCGTCTTTGCGGACGTTCTCAAAGAGCTCTGAGGGCAAGATAAAGAAGCCTTTTTCGTTGACGATCTCTTCGCGCGCGAACTCGGCCTCATCGTCGGCTAGGACGGCATAATCAAAGTCGGGGTTGCCGGCTTCGTGCTCACCTTTATTGATGTAGTTGGCGAGGTTCTCGGAAATGAACCGGTAGAACAACATACCCAGGACATACGATTTGAAGTCCCACCCATCGACCGAACCGCGTAAGTCGTTGGCAACTTGCCAGATCATCTTATGGAGGTCGGCCCGTTGTTGTTCTTTCACAGTATATTTCATCCACTTTCTTTTGCGCAGCAATGCGCTTTGATCCCTTTATCGCTATGGTATCCGCGCAACGATTGTTGAAAAGGGTTGTGACCTCGCGCGCCGCACTCGGTTCTTTCGTTGCTTGGCGTTCTACCCTGGCGAGGCGTCTGACTATCTCCCGGTCGCTCAATAAACAAAGCGCCTGCAGACCAAAAGGTCCGCAGGCGCGTTGCTTGAGCTAGTCACATCGTGTGTGACGTTGCCTTAGAGCTGGTTGCCGAGTTTGAACTCGCCCTTTTTCCAGTCTGGCATTTCCTCATCATCGTCAGCGCGAGTGTAGGAGAAACCATCGGCGCCGATAGTGACTTCCATTTCGCTGTCGTGCGTGCGCTCGACAACTTCCTTCGGATTGCCATCCAAGTCCAGCACCAATGAAGCATCGGTGTACCAGGAAGGTACAACCGGGGTGCCCCACCAGTCACGGCGCTGGTTGTCGTGCACATCCCAGGAAACTACTGGGTTGTCTGGGTCGCCGGTCCAGTAATCCTGCGTATAGATCTCGACGCGGTGGCCGTCTGGGTCACGCAGGTAGAGGTAGAACGCGTTGGACACACCGTGGCGTCCGGGGCCACGCTCGATGGCATCCGACTGGCGCAGCGCACCGAGGCGGTCACAGATCGCCAGGATGTTGTGCTTCTCGTGGGTCGCGAAGGCAACGTGGTGCATCCGTGGGCCGTCGCCACCGGTCATCGCGGTGTCGTGGACGGTCGGCTTGCGACGCATCCATGCAGCGTAGACGGTCTCGCCATCGGAGATCTCTTCGGTGACTCGGAAGCCGAGGTCCTGCATGTACGCGGCGGCTCGTGGGACGTCTGGGGTGACCTGGTTGAAGTGGTCCAGACGCACCAGGGCGCCTGGGACGTGCAGGTCGTAGCGCCATGCCAGACGTTCCATGTGGTCGACTTCGTAGAAGAACTCGTATGGGAAGCCCAGTGGGTCTTCAACGCGCACGGCGTCGCCGATACCTTCTACGAAACCATCTTTGCGACGTTCGGTGCGGCAGCCGAGTTCCTTGTAGAACGCTTCGGCCTTGTCGACGTCTTCTGGTGAACGAACACGGTAAGAGAATGCACCAACAGCAGCAACCGGGCCCTTTTTGAGCAGCAGGTTGTGGTGGATGAACTCTTCCGAAGAACGAAGGTATACTTCGTTGTCGTCTTCGTGGGAGACGTGCAAGCCCAAAACGTCGACGTAGAACTTGCGGGAAGCTGCCAGGTCGGTGACCTGTAGTTCCATGTACGCGACGCGCAGCACATCTGGGGCTTCGGCCTTTGGCGTTGGGATCGGGTTGTCCGTGTTCACCGACGCGTGCTGAGATACGTGGAAACCCGAGCTCGTCTTGGTGCGTGTATTTTTATCAATTTTCATGATGATCCTTCGGTAATGGTTCCAACCAGGTCTTACTGCTGACCGAATACTGGGTTGTGTACTTCGCCCAGGTTGATGTGGACGGCCTGCTGATCGGTGTAGAAGTCGATCGAGCGGTAGCCACCTTCCTGACCAAGTCCGGATGCTTTGACACCACCGAATGGGGTGCGCAGGTCACGAACGTTGTTGGAGTTGAGCCAGACCATGCCGGCGTCGACGTTGTGTGCAAAATTGTGTGAACGCTTCAGGTCGTTGGTCCAGATGTAGGCTGCCAGACCGTACTGGGTGTCATTGGCCAACTGCAGGGCTTCTTCATCGGTGTCGAATGGCGTGATTGCCACGACCGGACCGAAGATTTCTTCCTGGAAGATGCGTGCATCCGGGGCGACGTCTGCGAAGACGGTTGGCTGCAGGAAGTTTCCTTCTGGGAACTCTTCTGGACGGTCGCCACCTGCAACGAGGCGTGCTTCTTCTTTACCGATTTGGACGTAGGACCAGACCTTGTCGAAGTGTTCTGGGTGGACCAATGCGCCAACCTCGGTCTTTGGATCGTTGGGCATACCAACTTTGACGTTTGCCGCCTGGGCTGCGTAGCGCTCGACGAATTCGTCGTAGATGCTGCGCTGAACCAGGATGCGCGAGCCGGCGGTGCAACGTTCACCGTTCAGGGAGAACACACCGAAGACGGTCGCGTTGATGGCGGCATCGAGATCGGCATCTTCGAAGACCACGGCTGGGGATTTACCGCCCAGTTCCATCGACAGGCCCTTGAGATACGGGGCAGCGTTGGCCGAGATAAGCTGACCGGTCGAGGATTCACCGGTGAACGAGATCAGTGGCACGTCTGGGTGCTTGACCAGCGAGTCGCCGGCGAAGCCTTCTTCACCGTAACCGTTGACCATGTTGAAGACGCCGGTTGGCAGGCCTGCTTCTTCGAAGATACCTGGCCACAGCGAAGCCGACAGTGGAGTGAATTCAGCTGGTTTGAGCACAACGGTGTTCCCGGTGGCCAATGCTGGGCCGAGTTTCCAGGATTCCAGCATGAACGGCGTGTTCCACGGAGTGATCAGACCTGCAACACCTTTTGGTTTGCGGTTGACGTAGTTGGCTTGACGACCCGGTACCTTGAAGGCGTTGTCGTGCTGAGCAACAATCAGGTCGGCGAAGAAGCGGAAGTTTTCGGCTGCACGGCGTGCCTGCCCCAGGGTCTGGGTGATTGGCAGACCGGAGTCCCAGGTTTCCATTTCGGCCAGTTCTTGCTGACGAGTTTCTACAACATCGGCAATCTTGTGCATGATGCGTGAGCGTTCGCGTGGCAGCATGTGTGGCCAAGGGCCGTTATCGAAAGCCTCTTTCGCGGCAGCAACGGCAGCGTCGATGTCGGCGACTTTACCGGAAGCGGCCTGAATGTAGGTCTCGTTGGTGACCGGGTTGATGACGTCGAGGGTGTCGCCGTCAATGGAGTCAACCCATTCACCGTTGATGTAGTGACGAATTTTATCTGGCATGTTTGCGGGTTTTCCGTTTGTCATGTCGTCCTTTCGAGTGTTGCTAAAAATCTATGGTTGCGGATTTTGCATGATGGTCTAGGTAGGCGTTCAGGGTATTGAGCCGGTGATTGCGGGCGGCGGCTTCGATTACTGAGAACTCTGCGCCTTCAGCAATCAGTTCCAGCAGTGCATCGTGTTCGGCGACCGAAGTCGTCGCACGCGATGGCACGAAGGAAAACGTTGACGAACGCAGTGCCGCCAACCGGTTCCAACCCCGGTGCACCAGGTCAAGAATGTGCGGGTTCTGGTGGTGTTCAAACAGTGCCGAGTGAAACTGTTCGTTTAGCTCTGTAAATCGTTCCGGTGCAAAGTCCTGCTCGACCAGTTCACGCATTTGTTCGTTGATCCCGCGGGCTTTTTCGAGGGTTTCGGCGGTCACCAGTGGTGCACACTGGGCCGTCGAATATCCCTCAGCCAGCGCCAACGTTTCCATGGTGTGGTGGTATTCGACCGGGTCGATACCGGTGACCGTGGCACCAACATTGCGTTCAAACTGTACGAGCTGATCGGTTTGCAACCGCCGAATGGCCTCCCGCACCGGCACGACCGACATGCCGAGTTCAGTGGCAATACTCGACAGCACCAGCCGATCACCGGGCTTATACCGTCCGGTGGTAATGCCTTTCAGCACATACTGGTGTGCCTGATCGGCTTTTGAGAGACCATTGGATTCCATTTAGTTGCCTTTATCCGCGCGGTAAGCCTCGTATTTGGCTTTCCACTCGCCCGTCGGTGGGAACAATCCGTCCACGGCAGCACCGTTCTTGACTTGTTCGTAGACCCACTCGTCTTGTTGTTCTTGTTCAAAAGAATCATCGATCACTTCGACCAGCAGCTCTGGTGGCACAACCACAACGCCGTCGTCGTCACCAATGATGATGTCGTTTGGCTGGACGGTGGTACCGCCACAAGCGATCGTGCCGTTCATCTCCCATGGGACGTGACGACGGCCGAGCACTGCCGGGTGGTTGCCGTTGGAGTACACCGGAATGTCAACATCGACAACAGCTGCAGCGTCGCGCACGCCGCCGTCGGTGATGATCGCGTTGGCGCCGCGAACCTTCGCTCGCATGGCCAAGACGTCGCCGAGTGTTCCGGTACCCTTTTCACCGCGGGCTTCCATGACCACGATGTCGTCTTGCTGGACCGAGTCCATGGCCTGCTTCTGGGTGTTGAAACCGCCACCGTGTTTCTTGAACAGGTCTTCGCGGTTTGGCACGTAGCGCAGGGTCTTGGCGAAACCAAGAATCTGGCGGCCCGGGTGCATTGGTGTCGGCCCATCGATGGTGCAGTTGTTGATGCCGCGTTTGCGCATGTTCGCCACGATGGTGGCCACAGCGGTCTGAGAGATTTTCTCACGCAGTGCATCGGTCAGGATGGCGCGTGGATCTTGGAGGCCAGCGGCTTCTTTCGAGCCCCAGGCTTCTTCACGTTGGACGTCATCAACCTTTGGTCCGTGGCCGTAGGCGGCCAGTGCGAAGTCTGCTTCTTTGACATTGGAGACCAGACGACCGGTGGTCGGTGCACCGTCAGCTTGCGGTGCATCAACTTCAACTTCCACAACGTCGCCTGGCTGCGCAACCGAGGAACCTGCAGGAGTACCGGTCAGAATGACGTCGCCTTCTTCGAGCGTCATCATCTGGGAGAGGTCTGCGATCAGCTGGCCGAATGGGAACACGAGATCATCGGTGGTGTCATCTTGAACGACGTCACCGTTGACCCAGGTGCGGACGCGCAGCTGAGCTGGGTCGATACCCTTGGCATCAATGACAGCCGGACCCAGCGGGGTGTAATTATCACCGGACTTGTTTTTCACATTCGAGCCCTTGTCTGCATGACGCAGATCGTAGAGGCCCCAGTCGTTCGCGGCGGTAATACCGGAAACGTATGACCAGCCGTCTTCGGGTGCAACGCGACGAGCATCCTTGCCGATGATCAACGCGATTTCGCCCTCATAGGCGAGCAGCTCGGTGCCGGCTGGACGTTCAATGGTCGCACCGGTGGCGGCGATTGAAGAGGTGGCCTTCAAGAAGTAGCCGGGGAATTTTGGGTTGCGTCCGCGCTGTTCGATGCGGGACGGGTAGTTGAGATGTAGGGCAACAATTTTGCCCGGGCGATTCTGCTTCTGTGAGAAGTCGAAAGCAGTGACGTTCATTGCGAGACCGTACCTCCATAGGATTGATGCGTGATCAAAATCTCTTACCTCAAATCGTATACGATTTGAGAGAATCTGTGAAATTAACTTTGGATCTGACGGTGCAGGTGGAGAATAGCGCTCCGTTCGACACTCTAATTTTCGATCCTGAATACAAGGTGACCGCCGCTGGCTATACGGCATGAAAACGCAGAAATTAATGGAGTAATGCATCAGTCGGTAGTGGATTACTCCACTAGGTTCGACGGATCTGATCCAAGCTTCCCGGTTGCTGGAGAGTGGCCAGCGACCGCCTTGGCGCAGGAGTTCGAAGCTTTGTCCCTCTCGAGTCAACTCTGATTTACCTGCCCGTTAGATGAGGACTTTAGTGTGAGGGCGTCTCAACACCTTGAAGGAGTAAAACTTTCATGTCTTCACACATGCCCCGAGCTCTCAGCGCTCTATTGGCTGCTGCCTTGGTAGCTCCCATCGCGGTCTCATCAGCGGTGGCAACTACCGAATCACCAACACCGCCTGAAAACCCTTCGGTGACAGAAACACCGTCACCTGAACCCACGGGGGAGTCGACCCCTACTCCGGAAACGTCGGAACCAACACCTTCGTCCGAACAAGATGAAACAGAAGGCAACGAAGATCCAACCGGTGAGCCGTCGGAGGACGAGACTGAGTCCGTCGACGATAACGACACCGACAATCAAACAGATGCCGACGATTCAAATGATGATGACAACGGCGAGGGTCTCGAAGCGAATACCCTGATGGCTCCAATGCAGGAGGACGCCGAGTCGACGTTGACGCTGCTCAACATCAACGACTTCCACGGACGAGTTGATCACCAAGTCGGTATGAGCCTTGCGGCAACCGTCGAGGCTGAGCGTGCAGAGAACGAGAACAACCTCTTCCTTTCGGCCGGTGATGATATTGGTGCCAGCTTGTTCGTTTCTTCCGTTCAGCAGGATGAACCCACCATCGATTACCTCAATACCTTGGGGCTGGAAGCTTCGGCGCTGGGGAACCACGAGTTTGACCGTGGTGTAGATGACTTGACTGGTCGCGTAACTGGGCTCGCAGCATTCGATCACATCGCGGCGAACGTTGTTGATGAGAATGGCGACACCATCGTTGACCCATACACAGAAATAGAAACTCCAGAAGGTCAGACCGTCGCGGTGATCGGTGCCGTGACACAGGAAACACCAACACTGGTGGACCCGTCCGGCGTTCAGGGTCTTGATTTCACGGATCCCGTTGCAGCGGTGAATGAACAAGCTGAGCTGCTTGCAGAAGATGAAGACATCGACGTCATCGTCGCTGAGTATCACGATCACACCGATGAGATTGTCACAGAGACGCACCCGGCAGTCGATGTCATCTTTACCGGTCACACCCACGAAGAGTACGTCCTTGATGCTAACGTTCCTGGCGAAGAGGGTGAAACACGCCCGGTGCTGCAAACCGGCGAGTACGGCAACAATTTGGGTCGCGTTGAGCTGGAGCTTGATGCTGACGACAACGTTGTAGGCTACAGTCACGAACTGGTGGAGACTTCGGAACCGTCTGAAGAAGAGATCGCGGCTAACCCGACGCTCGTGGAGATCCAGCAAATTCTTGACGACGCAGCAGAGGTGGCCGAAGAAGAAGGCAGCCAAGTACTGGCGACGCTGGAAGACTACGTGACCACCGGCTACCGCTATGGCGAAGACGAAGAGACCGGCGAAGTCGGGCACAACTTTGACCAGCGAGATCTCGAATCCTCGATGGGCCATCTAGTCGCCGATGCTTGGCTCTGGGCCGGAAACAACAACCCGGCAGGTATTTCAGCCGATATCGGCCTGGTGAACTCCGGTGGATTGCGTGATGAATTCCCAGGCGGCCTACGCCAGGACATCGAAACTGAAATCGGTGATATCACCGTCGCAGATGCCGTGGGCGTCAACCCGTTCGCAAACGACATTTTCACCACAGACATTACGGGTGCTCAGTTGCGTGAAACACTCGAGCAGCAGTGGCAGACAGCCGCTGACGGTTCGGTTCCGGGGCGCCCATACCTGCAGCTGGGGCTCTCCTCGAACGTGACCTACACCTACACGGGTGATATCGGTATGGCTGGCCACGAAACGCTGGGCAACAACATCGACGAGATCTGGGTCAACGGCAATTTGGTCCAGGACGAGGACGAATTTACCGTCGCGCTACCAAGTTTCCTTGCTGCCGGCGGGGATAACTTCCGTGCGCTGGGCAACGGCACCAATGATCAGCAAACTGCGCTGATTGATACCGATGCCTTCACCAACTACCTGCAGGACGAACTTGACAGCGCTGTTGCGCCACGTTTCGATAAACAGGCTGTTCAGGTTTCGGGGCTCGAAGATTCCTACGACGTTGACGGCAACTTCACGGCTGAGCTGTCCGGATTCCAACTGCAGTCCTACGGTGCTCCAGAGCTTGACGGCGAACAGCTGTCGGTCAGCCTAGTTGCAGATAACCCCGGCACGGTCGACGCAGGAACCGTCGAAATTGCTGACAACACAGCATCGCTCGATATCGACCTGTCAGCACTAGACGTTGAAGCGGGCAACTACACGCTGGTTGTCACGCACGAAGCCACCGGCACCGAAGTTCGCTCAGCTCTTGAGCTGACCGGACAACAGACCAGCGGCGACGAAACGCCGACTCCAGAAGAAACACCGACTCCGTCACCCACCGGTGATGCTCACGGAAATGGCGGAGACGATACTTCCACGGGTGGCGGCACCGCAGGCGATGATATGACCCGAACCGGAGGGCTCGCCGATACCGGTGCAGAAATTTCTGCTCTCGTGATCGGCGGATTGCTCGCAGTGGGCGTTGGGACAGCGCTGATGATTGCTCGTCGCAAGGCAGCACACTAACCAGAATCGATAGTGACTCGATAGTGAGTCATGTAAGCAGGGTGGTGGTCACTCGACCATCGCCCCGGTTGCCGTTAAAAGCTGAGATGAGCTGTCAGTATTGGGCGGTATTCACGTGCTGCCTCTCAGGATATACTGCTATATACCATAAATATGACTTAGAACGCGCGCCAATAGGTTAAGGTTTGCGTTCGGGGCGGGTATCCCAGCGGTGGGTGGTCCAGGCTTCACGAACCAGTCTTCGAATGATGATGATCGCGTTGGCTAAGGCGATAAAGGCGTCATTGACCGTGGCCCGACGTTCGGTGTTGACCAGCAGTTTCTTGAATCCTCGGGTGTGCCAGGCGTTGGTGCGTTCCACGACCCAGCGAGCCCCGGCTTGTAAGGGTTCGCCTTTGGTGCTGATCTGTCAGTTGTGGCCCAGGGTAGTCAACAGCCCACGGGTTTTGGCTGAATCGTAGCCAGCATCCAGGTGTACGGTCATCTGGTCTGGCAGGTACCCATCAAACCGCGATAACAACTCCAAGGTGGGCAGCAACAACGGAGAGTCATTGCGGTTGGCCGGGGCTGCCACAACACCGATGGGAATTGCCCACACCATCGGTCATCACCGAACGCTTAGTGCCTTGTTTGCCGCGATCGACCGGGGACCGACCGGCGATGTCCCCACCACACGGAGCTTTGACAATGCACCCGTCCACACACACATCGTCCAACTCCAACCCGACAATCCGGTCATAGTTATCCAAGCAAATTTGTTCCAGAGCGGAGAAGATACCAGCGGCAATCCACTCATCACGGCGGCGTCTGAGAGTGGTGGCTGAACAGGTCGTGTCGCTGATTTTCTCATAGGAGGCACCCAACACCAGCACTTGCACCAGCTTGTCGAACACCACGCGATCAGCGATCCGAGTCCGGTGACAGCCCAAGGGATGCTCATCAACCACTGGCGGGATCAACGCTTCAAATTGGCTCCACAAGGGGTCGATGATGAATAATGGAAAAGCAGGCATCAGGGGCTCCTGGCAAACGATGAATTCTGACAAATCCACGTTTAACAGGCCCCGGTGCCTGTACTGATTTAATGACTATTAATGACATGCTGACTAGCCCCTATTGGCGCGAACTCTTAAATGTCCAACAAGTAAAAACCTATTTATTGGAGTAGAGGTTGTTGGAGCGAGTATGAGCGTTGATGTCGTAGCCCTGCTGCGAGAGCTGGAATTTAGCATCGCCGCGGGCGCCACCAATAACTCCTGGCTGCTTCAATCTCCAGCAGGAGACAGGTTCCAAGTACACCTTGTTGAACCAGTGGAGCGCCTTACCGCCCATGCTGTCCGGAGCGCAAGAAAACTTCAGCCAAGTGGCCTCAGGCCACTTCTTGCTGGGCGTACCGCAACGCCAGGAGTTCTAGAACGGGCCGGTGCGGGAGAGCTAGATATTCTTCTGGAAGAACCTCTGCAGCTTATCCTTCGGGGTCGAATATTTCAGTCGGAAGAGTCTGAACAGCCTGCTCTGGCGCAACCACGCCACCGTAGGAAAGCTTAGGTTCGCCGTGCAGTGGAACGCTGCTTGCTTCTTGCCGAGCATCCATTGACTCAGTCGGAGATCACAGACATGGTGGGCACCAGTCAGCAATCGGTCTCCAGCGCGTGTAGACAGCTTGGTTCAGTGGTGGTCAGCACAAACCAGGGAGTGGAAGTCCGTGATCCAGAAACTCTCTTGAAGCACTGGGCGGAGAGGTACTCTGGAGCCGCGGGGCAAGAATTCGGCTGGTACAGCGTGGCGCCAATAGTTGAGCAGACGCTCAAAGCGGCCGAAGTAGCTACGCTGCTCGAAGTCGGTCCTCTAGTTAGCGGTGACGTGGCTGCTGACCGGATCGCCCCCTGGAAGTTACCCACACGTGGTCGCCTTTACACAGACGGCCCTATCGATCTTGCTGGGGACGGCTTCGTCCCAGCCCCTCTGCACGATGCCACACTGGTGATCTGTGTGCCCCGTGACCCCACCCTGTGGAAATCGACTGCTGTGGGGAACTTTCCCGTTTGCGATGATGTAACGGTTGCCGATCCAGCCGTTGTGTACTGGGATGTGCGCAACAGTAACGACATTGACAGTCTTGAAGCGGCAAACCATCTTGCATCACTCGTCACTGGGCATTTTTATGACTCACTCGATCAAAATCAAAACAACGGCACTGAGCGTCGCTGATGCCCTTGGATACCTGGGGCAGAAAGCTGTATCTGATGCCGTCGTCGCTGGCAGTGACTATCGAATTATTGGTGGTCATATGCTTCGACTTTTGCTGAAGACCTATCCAACTCCAGCCGCGATACCGCGCTCAACAATCGATGCAGATGCCGCGCTCGACTCGCTCGAAGTAGTCGGGCCGATCACGATCCGACCATCGGAAAATTATTTATCTGGGTTAGTGGTCTAGCGAATTTGCTACGACAGCACTCGCGTGTAGAACGAGTTTGAGCCGTGGTGATTCGAGCCTGCGCCACTAGGGTCTCTGTGCCCCTGGCAAGGATTCACGGACTTCGATCCAGGTGTCGAGCTGACCGGCAAACTTCGCGGCAATCTCTACGGCTCGCTCACGGTTTTCGACGCGAATTGCCCAGACTCTGGCAGAAGGCTTCCCGCTTTCGTTATAGAAGCCGTTGCGAATCTCGGCATCGGGGCCGACCACGATCGCATGCGATTCAGGATCGAGCACCTCGACCCAATCAAGCTCGGAATGTACAAAGAGTTCATCTTCGAATTGTGCGAGAAATGCCATTATTTCTTCCCGCCATGCAGGGCTGCGCTGACGCATCTCATCCTCACGGATATGCCATGACAGCAGGTAACGCATTTGGATCTCCTCACCGAGCGAATGGACCGCTCAAAGACTCGTGGTACTTCTATGCTGCCATCGTGAATTGACGGTGTCGATGTTCCGTGCTTCCAGATACGCCGTAGCGTTTAAGGGCTCTTCCGTTTTAAGTGTGGGGTTGGTGGTCTAGGTCTCCTGCGACGAGTAGCATTCTGAGTCGGTAGTTGTGTGAGTTCGGCTCATCCCCGCGAGCGCGGGGCGAATTTCCCCCAGTGCTGCTCAACAACATCACCGGCGGGCTCATCCCCGCGAGCGCGGGGCGAATTCCCGTTCGCTGTCGCGTTGCTGGTGGCCGGGCTGCTCATCCCCGCGAGCGCGGGGCGAATTCACTGTATCCCTATATCATGTCTTCTCGCATGGGCTCATCCCCGCGAGCGCGGGGCGAATACGTGGTGACGATGGTGGTGACGATGGTGACATCGCTCATCCCCGCGAGCGCGGGGCGAATCCACAGTCGCCTCAAACCACTCAGCCGACACCGGGCTCATCCCCGCGAGCGCGGGGCGAATTATTCATTGTCGTCGCAAAGATGGTGCCCCCGGGGCTCATCCCCGCGAGCGCGGGGCGAATCGCATCCACCACCCGTGACGCCTCCCACAAAGCGGCTCATCCCCGCGAGCGCGGGGCGAATCGCTGGCGTAATGCATTGATACCAAAAACCTGGGGCTCATCCCCGCGAGCGCGGGGCGAATTCACCTGTGGACACTGTGTCTGATGTGGAACCGGGCTCATCCCCGCGAGCGCGGGGCGAATCCGGCCGGTGTTGCCCGTGAGTGGGTCTATGAGGGCTCATCCCCGCGAGCGCGGGGCGAATTTCTGGTAGGTCTTCAATCATCTGGGCGACTTGGGGCTCATCCCCGCGAGCGCGGGGCGAATTTCTATAAATTGCTTCAAAATAAACGTTAGGGGGGCTCATCCCCGCGAGCGCGGGGCGAATTCAGGTGTCAACGGCTGACTACTACTAAACGGGGGCTCATCCCCGCGAGCGCGGGGCGAATCAGACGTGTCTACGGTGATGCCGAGGGCTTGGGGGCTCATCCCCGCGAGCGCGGGGCGAATCTGGTCGATTGGTGTTACTTCTACCGCGACCATGGCTCATCCCCGCGAGCGCGGGGCGAATCGATTGTTTAGGCGTGGAATTATAGGCAATAAGGGCTCATCCCCGCGAGCGCGGGGCGAATTACTTCCAGACGGCACCAAAGTCGCCACTTTCTCACTCATCCCCGCGAGCGCGGGGCGAATTAACGTTTTTTCTTGTGGATAATTCCGGCACTGGGCTCATCCCCGCGAGCGCGGGGCGAATGAAATCGGCGTGGAAACCGTGTCCATGTTCCGGGGTGTCAACGTCGTTTGAATTCTGACCCCTTTTCGACGTTTGAATATTGACCCCTTGAGGGGTTATTTCTGGTCGGTGGTGGTTGTTTCGATGAGTTCTCGTCTGGTGCGGGTGCGGTAGGATTCACCATCCAGGGTCAGGACTTCTGCGTGGTGGACCAATCGATCGATCATGGCTGCTGCCACGACATCGTCGGTGAAGATCTCACCCCAGCGACTAAAACTCAGATTCGAAGTGATCAGCAAGCTGCCTTGTTCATACCGAGAGGCCACGAGTTGGAAAAACAGGTTGGCGGCGTCAGCATCAAATGGGATGTAGCCTAGCTCATCGATTTATGGCGATATCTGCATAAATCGATTTATGCCGAGGTGGGGATTATGTCGATAAGTCTGCTGACGGGTGGCTCCGATCGTTGAGAACACTGCCT